>PFXI01000010.1 GCA_002791575.1 Zetaproteobacteria bacterium CG_4_9_14_3_um_filter_54_145
CGAATTAGTGATGAAACAATCGCCTCCACCAAAACGACAACCAACTGAAAATTTAAACCAACTGAGCCTGATCAATGTTTAACCGGACAGCAGTGATCTGATTCAACGGTTGCATCCAGACTGATTCTGTTATCTTTGATGGCATCTGACTGCATGGGCAGCAATAGCATATTCAATACGGCATTGATCTTGTACAGCTGATTTTGTCAGTAAACAGGAGGAGTGTATCAGGATGCGGAGAGCGGCCGGTTTAATGCAGCCATTGCTGTGTTAGTATTGGCCCACGGACGCGAACGGAGAGCAAATGAGCGATACAGCCACAAACAGACCAAGCAGGGAGCAGCTGCGGGCTCACCGGCAGGTATTCTGGGATGCATGGCACAAGGCGCAGGCAAAACTGCCGTTGAACGCGCTGGAAGTACGTATTGCCCGGGTCATTGAAATTCATCCTGAATACCATCACTACTTCAATGATATGGATGACTTTCTGGATCGGGATTTTGAAGTGGATGATGGCATGAACCCCTATCTGCATCTATCTCTACATCTGGCGCTGGAAGAGCAGGCTGCTACCAGACATCCGCCTGAAATGGCGCAGGCACTGGATCATTTGATCAGTGTGAAGCAGATGGCTCGCCATGATGCACTGCATAAAATTCTTGAGGTACTGGCTGAAACGGTATTTTATGCCCAGCGAGCGGGTGGTGAGCCGGATGTGGCAGCCTATGCGCGCTGTCTGCGGGAGCTGGCAACATCATGATACGTACTCTTTTTCTGACACTGTTCTTCTTTTTCGGACCGGCGTTGCTGATGTTTATGCTGCGCAATGTCATTTTGCTACTGCGCATCAGGTCACTTGCCCGCAGTCAGCGCAGTCAGCCGGAGGTTATCGATATTACCCCTGTGGATAGTAATCCTGCGCCGCGCTGGTTTTATGTTGTGGCGGCGGTGCTTGGTATTGCCAGTGCTGTTGCCGGCTTTATCTATCTGCAGGCCGTGGATAGTGAGCGCAGGCAATATGTTCCGGCCCATATAAGTGAGCAGGGAGAGATTGTGCCGGGGCACTGGCAGTCACTACCACCCGCGCAGTGATCTGTTACGCCTTGCCAAAATGCAGTGCGAAATCTTCACGATGAACGGCATTGGCCAGTGCCTGTTCGTAACTTACCAGATCATCTTCAACCAGCCTGGTGAGATGTTGATCGAAGCTTTGTGATCCGTATAAAGCGTGTCCTTCCTCCATGGCACGGACAATATTGCTCCAGTGACTCGGATCGAGAATGAAGTGACGGATCACCGAGTTTCTGATCATGATCTCCAGTACGACAATGCGCCCTTTGCCGTGTTTCATCGGTAACAGTTTCTGCACGACAATGGCACGCAGGTTTTCAGACAGGCGTTCGCGGATGCCGGCCTGTTCGTCGTGCGGAAACGAGCCCATGATCCGCTGCATGGTGCCAATGGCCGTGGTGGCATGGACGGTGGCCATCACCAGATGTCCGGTCTCCGCCGCCTGCAGCGCCAGCTGGATCTCTTCACGGCCACGCACTTCACCAGCGACGATAATATCCGGCGTTTCACGCAGGGCATCGATCAGTCCCTGTTTGTAACTGGCGACATCGGTACCTAGTTCGCGCTGGCTGACGGTGCCGCGGTAACTGTTGTCGTAACGAAATTCAACCGGGTCCTCCAGCGTCACGGCATGCACCGGTCGATGGCGGATCATGTGGTTGAGCATGGCTGCCATGGAAGTGGTCTTGCCTGAGCCTGCAGCACCGGCCATCAGAATCAGCCCGTTGCGATAACCAGTCAGCTGTTCAAATATTGGTGGGAGGCGCAGGGCGGTGAAATCCGGAATGTGCTGTGGGATCAGGCGTGCAACGATGCCGAAATTGTTGTGGGTGCGCAGTATATGTACGCGAAAGTGGGCTGCACCCGGCAGTGTATAATGAAAATCAAGGTTCTGAATCTCCTCGATGTCAGGCTGTACCGGCAGATCGCGCACCAGATGGTGGATCATTGCTATGGTCTGGTCGCGATCAGGCTCGCTTATCTTTTCGACCGGTACGGTGACAAGATCGCCATTGATGCGCATGCGAATGCGGTCACCGGTACGTACAATCAGATCTGAAGCACTGTTTTTCTTGGCAATCAGCAGCAGCTCATCAATCAGGCTGGTTCTGGCCATCAGATACGCAGTCCGGAACTGGTTGAGCCGCCGGATAGCTGATCCAGCTGATTCCCGTCGCCACCTGTATCGGTGATGTCTACCATCTTGATCTGCAGGCGCAGGTTGTTGACCGAATCGGCATGGCGAAGTGCCTCATCTTCGGTGATCTGGCCCTCCATCCACAGGTTCAACAGTGCCTGATCAAAGGTTTGCATGCCGTAGTTCTTGCCCGCTGCCATCGACTCCTTGATTTCACCAATATTCCATTTACCGATCAGATCAGCGATGCGTGGTGTATTGATCAGAATCTCGATAGCCGGAATCCGTCGCTCATCGGGCGTTTTTGCCAGTCGCTGGGAGAGAATAGCCTTCATATTCATCGCCAGGTTAAGGCTGACCTGCGCATGCATCTCTTCAGGGAAGAAGTTCATGATCCGTTCCAGCGCCTGATTGGCATTGTTGGCATGCAACGTGGCCATGCAGAGATGGCCTGTTTCAGAAAACTCCAGCGCATGCTCCATCGTTTCGCGGTCGCGGATCTCACCGATCAGGATGACATCCGGTGCCTGTCTGAGCGCATTTTTCAGCGCCGCCTTGAACTCCAGTGTGTCGGTGCCAACTTCACGCTGGGTGATGACGGATCGTTTGTGCTCATGCACAAATTCGATCGGGTCTTCGATGGAGATGATATGGCCGGCCTGTTGTGAATTGCGCCAGTCGATCATTGCAGCCAGTGAGGTGGATTTACCGCTGCCGGTTGCGCCGACCATCAGTACCAGTCCGCGCGATGACATGACGATATCCTTGAAAACCTCCGGCAAGCCCAGCTGATCAATGGTGGGTACTTCTGTTTTCACTTTACGAATGACCATGCCGACATGGCTGCGCTGACGGAAGATGTTCACACGGTAACGACCGATATCCGGATAAGAGAGGGCGAGATTCATTTCATAGTCGGCCGAGAAGGCCGCCTTTTGTCGCTCAGTCATGGTTGAGTCAGCCAGCCTTTCGCATTCGGCGGCACTCAATGGGGCTTGCTTGAGTGTGAAAACAGCACCGTTGATGCGGTAGGCGGGGGCCATGCCTGTGGTAATATACAGGTCCGATGCATCCCGCTTTTCCATCAGGGCAAGCAGTTGTTTGATGGATAACTGTTTTGGCTGGCTGTCGCTCATGTTCGGCACTCCTTGATCTGATCTGAGTAAGGTTGAACTATGCTAGATCGGGCCGCCGCCGAACAGCTTCGGGTTGTTGGCTTTTTCCAGCGCAGCCTGATTGGTGATCTTGCGCGATTTAACCAGCAGTTGCAGGTGAGAGTCTAGTGTTTGCATACCGTCACGCAGGCTGGTTTGCATCACGGAGACCATCTGGGGGATCTTGTTTTCGCGGATCAGATTACGAATGGCGGGTGTTCCCAGCATGATCTCAAATGCAGCCACGCGACCGGTTTCATCGGCGGTCTTGATCAGCGACTGGGAAATAACGGCCCGCAGTGACTCGGAGAGCATGGAGCGTACCATCTCCTTTTCAGCCGCAGGAAATACATCGATGATACGATCAATTGTTTTCGGTGCAGACGAGGTATGCAGCGTACCGAAAACCATATGACCAGTTTCAGCCGCTGTCAGGGCCAGACGTATGGTTTCCAGATCGCGCAACTCACCGACCAGAATAACATCCGGATCTTCACGCAGGGCACTGCGCAGGGCATTGGCAAAGGAGTGGGTGTGCGGTCCCAGTTCACGCTGGGATATTAATGAATTTCTCGATTTATGCACAAATTCGATCGGGTCTTCGATCGTCAGGATGTGCCCGCGCTCGAGTTCGTTCCGGTGGTTGATCATCGCTGCCAGTGTTGTCGATTTACCGGAGCCGGTAGGGCCGGTGACGAGACAAATGCCGCGCGGCGTCATGGCGATATCACGAAAGATCTGCGGGCTGTTGAGCTGATCCAGTGTCAGTACTTCATTGGGAATTACACGGAATACTGCACCCATGCCCCGTCGCTGCTCAAAGGCATTGACACGGAAGCGGGCAATGTCGCCGAGAGCGAAGGAGAAATCGATCTCCATATGCTCTTCAAAATGTTTGCGTTGCCCGTCGTTCATAATGTCATAGACCATCGACTGTACTTCGCGGTGGTCGATTGGAGGCATTTTAATGCGGGTCATATCGCCGTTGATACGAATCATCGGCGGCTCCTCTGCTGAGAGGTGTAGATCCGATGCCTTGTTTTTGACGGTGAATGCAAGCAGTTCCGATACTTCCATGACGGCTCCCCAGTGTAATATTGATAAGCTATGCAGAGCATAGATAGGTCGTATGGCGCCGGCAAGCGTATGGCATGATCGCAAAGGCCGGTGCTACGAGTGCTTGAGCAAAATTGCTGCCAATCAGGGGCTCAAGCATACCCGGATCAAAGGGGGAGTGGAAAAGTGAACGATTACCGAAAGCTGCCTGAAAAGTAGTTCGGATTTACTGTGATGCCAATGCTGGCATCACATACTGATGCCCAACATGAGAAACAGGCTCAAGCATGCCAGACCAAGCATAAGTGCCAGCGCAATTTTGACCTCATTTCTGAATTTCTCTGGAATAAAGTGAAAATGCTCTTTGGTATCTTTGATATGAAAAGCTGCTGCCATAACGGCCTCCTGTTTCCTTATCGGAATTGGCCGGATTATCAGACGAAGTATGGTGGATGATGTAATTCAGATCACACGGCCGGAAGGCTGACTGCTGTATGCAGGGTTGGGCGTGTACAGCTAGTGGTTCAATCGTTTAGCCGTTTAGCCGTTTAGCCGTGTAGTTATCTGTCATCAGAGTGGATCGGAATGTGTACATCCTCCAGGACAAGAAAACGCTCCTTGAATTCGATCTGCTCGAGATTTGTTCCGCGAGTCGTGATGCGATCAAAGGTAAGGCCATTTTCAAAGATCAATATCGTATCATCGGGAATGTGAGCCAGGTGGGACTTCAGTTCGCCGGCTGTGAATGTTACATTTTTTTCAGTCATAAAACACACCTTTCCAAGATCAGAATCTGCTGTATCCTGATAAGGGCCGGTCACTTTTCCGACTCTGCCCGGATACGGTAATTCCAATACAATAGCTTGTTATCGATTGTAAGGGCAAGGGTTTTCATCGGGTTGACGGTTTTTTCTGCCGGGTCTCTATATCAGCCTCACCTGTCGGAAATCAGGAGTGATGTGCAAGAGATGCACCGGTTGTAGCTGGCTAAGGCAAATGAAACGGCCATTCTACCATGGTTGATGGGGTTTGATAGGGAGAGGGCTCTAACGGGCTCTAACGCAAAAGGGGTGGCGTGACCTTGGTCACTCCACCCCTTTCTATGTTGGTACCGGAGGCCGGAATCGAACCGGCACGCCCTTTCGGGCAAAGGATTTTGAATCCTTCACGTCTACCAATTCCATCACTCCGGCATAGCTGATGTTTTGAGACGCCGCGAAGCATTGTCATCTGCATCAAAGCTGTCAAGCAGTAGCGCTTAATCCGTCTGTCAGGACAGAATATATGCTTACGTGTATCCGGTCAGTCTGAATCGGCGCAATACGGCAGTGGTGATTGCATCATCTTGTTTATGATAGATTGCGGCCATGAGTGAACAGGAAGTAGATATTGCACAGCAGATTATTGATGAACTGGCACCGCTGAAGGGCGTGCGGGTGATTGCCGCGATGAGCGGCGGGGTGGATTCGTCGGTCATGGCCGTGCTGCTCAAAGAGGCCGGTCTGGATGTGATCGGTGTGTTCCTCAATGTGTGGGATTATTCACGTGATGAGGTTAGCGGCCATGGTTCATGCTGTTCGCTGGATGATTCTTACGATGCCAGGCGCGTGGCAGATCATATTGGTATACCGTTCTATGTGATGGATATGCGCGAGGAGTTCAGGCGCAATGTGATTGCTCCGTTTGTTGCCGATTACGAATCGGGCCGTACGCCCAATCCCTGCGAGCGTTGCAATCGTTTTGTGAAATTCGGCGCACTGCTGGATAGTGCAGATAAGCTTGAAGCCGCATATGTGGCAACCGGTCACTATGTGCAACGGCGTGACGATGGTGATGGTTTTCACCTGTTCAAGGGCAATGATGCCCGTAAGGATCAGAGTTATTTTCTGGCGACTACGAGCAAAGCACAGGCCGAGCGCATCCTGTTCCCTGTCGGTGGTCTGGAGAAGGATGATACACGCAGGCTGGCTCATTATTTTCAATTGCCAACGGCTGATAAACATGAAAGTCAGGATATCTGCTTTATTCCTGCCGGTGACAGGATTGCCTTCCTCAAGCGCGAAGGTGCGCAGGCCGGGTTCAGGGCGGGGGATATTGTTGATGGTGAGGGGAGAGTGCTCGGTCGTCATCAGGGCATCGCGCATTTCACGCTCGGACAGCGCAAGGGGCTGGGCTTACCCGATGGACCCTGGCATGTGGTTGCACTGGACGGTACAACAGCGCGTGTGGCGGTAGCTCACCCAGAAGATGCAATGATTGGCGGCGTGGATGTGGGCGAGGTGGTATGGATCAGGCAGCCGCATGCAGGCGAGGCGGTAACGGCAAAAGTGCGCTATCAGATGCAACCTGCAGCCTGTGTTCTGGAGTATGTTGATGAGAGTTTGCGGGTCAGTTTTGAAAGGCCGCAGAAACCGAGTGCGCCGGGACAGGTGGCGGCCTTTTACGCCGGAGATGAACTGCTCGGAGGCGGCATCGTCAGTCGCGTAGGGTAAATCAACCCTGATGCGGAGGCAGGGTAGTGCCTTGCATCAGGGTTGATTTATATGATCAGGCAAGGACGTCTATTTTTGTGGTTTCCGGCTTTTGTGTCTGAGGGTTGACCGGGCGAGCCTGTTCAACGGCCTCATTGTCAGCTACTTTTTCCGTAGCTTCGTTGTCGGAAGCTATATGTTGTGCAGTCGGCTGCTGAACCTGTGTGGGACTGCTATGCAGCTGTGCTCCGGCCATCTGTTTGGCCTGAGCCGAGAGCTGTACGGTATCCGTGGCCTTTCTCGACTGTTCAGACTGGCTGACCTGATTTTGTTGTGATTGATTGAGATTGCCGAAGTCGGCAAGGGCAACTGGCGTGGATGCAGGTAAAATGATCATAGTTCTCTCCTGTAATACAAGGTCCCGTCTGACATCCTGCCAATGGGGCCTTTCTCTGTTGCGGAGGAGTCCATGTACCACCGATAATTACTTATGTATTGTATATATCGGTGGCGGGCATACGGACTTTAGAAAAATAATATTTATATTTTCCCTCAGATACTAGTCATGAAGGTTGTGCTCTAGGTTTGGATATTATGGACGCCGGGAGGCAGTGTGTCGAAATGCCATCTAGGATGACAGTGAACTCAGCAAGCTTGCCTTTGTATGTGATACGATCCTGTGGTGATAATTGAGTTTCCATATCCGCAATGCTCTGTTTGAAAGTCTTGACCATTGCCCGAACACGACACTGTTCTGCTCTGTCGATGCCATAATGATGTTTATATATGTCATCAAGAAATGCAACGGTACGCAAACGGATTTCTGTACTCCAGTTGCCCCCCAACTGATTTGATGAGTAAGTGTCGTTATCAATGCGATAAAATGCTGCTGGAGTATGTATGTAATATAGAGGGGAGGTAATTGCTAACAGCAGTCCGAGAAAATAGTCGCCTTCTCCGATAAAGGAGTGTTGAGCGTCCATATTCCAGTGCTCTTTCGCATACTCTTGAGCTCTTGTTATTGCAGCTTTGCGAATGGTTGCCGCTGTCCAGCAAATGTTGTTGCCGCTAATGCTTTCGAGAAGTAGTTGCTGGGGATTGACCAAGCAATCTTTCGTGTACATGGATGGGATAACCGCAGAGACAGTATCACTCGTTTCTCCAATATGAGTCTGGCCAAAAGCTATGCCAATGCCGGGATTTTTATGGAAGGCTTTAACGGTTTTCTCGAGGTGCTCCGGGTAGAGAAAGTCATCATCTGCACACATGACAACAAGTTCAGTGTCTGCTCGCTCGTAAACCTGCATGATGTTTGCAGCACCACCCAGGTTGCATTCGTTGCGATGATAACGAATTCTGCCATCTGATTTGGCCCATTGCCGGCACAGTGCTTCAGTATTATCTGTAGACGCATTGTCTGAAATGGAAATTTCAAAATTTTGATAGCCCTGTTGCAGGACAGACTCCACCGCACGCGTTAATAATTCCGCGCGATTATATGTCGGAATACAAACAGTCACTTTCATGTCTTGTAGTGGAGGCAAGGGAGCAGGGGTGTAATTTGTGCCGTGACCACTGATGATGATTTTTCTGCCCAGGTTTTTGGCAATGTTTACTTCCGGTCGGTGCTCTTTCTTTGCTTCTCCCGGCAGGTATAAATAATGACTCACCTTCAGCAAGCTTCTGATGAATGCAGCTCTTTTCATTTGCACCGGTTGTAATACGATGCCAAATTCCTTGTGTGTTGATGGAAGATCAAAATGAGCCAGCATATTCAAATAGCCATTAATCGCGTCTTGATTTGCTGATGAAGAGATTGCAACAATCAGACAGGTTGATGTGTCCGGGTTATTAATGAATGCATGGAATGCGTGCCATATGTCCGGGGTCAATTGATCAACGAACATTGTTGTACGCGTGACTTTGCTACCGGGCAGGGATTGAACGCCCGTGATCGCCGGGCTGCCGGTTTTTATCTCCCACGCCTGTTTATACAGACCTTCAAGATCGCTGATGAAGTTTTCGGTTTGTCGCAATGGAGAATATTGAAGCAGAGTGCTCAGACACCTTCTTAGAATACTTAACCCTTGCGGATTGTTGGCTAAATTAACGGCTTTCTCGACGTACTCTTGCTGTGAATATGCAATGCTCTCTTCATAGCCTATATTTTTCAGGATCGAGTAGGAGACGCGGTTTGCATGTTTAGGGCCAACAAGTGTGACGACCGGTACGCCCTGAGACAGCGCTTCACAGGTGGTGGTAGTGCCGGTGTAAGGAAAGGTATCCAGGGCGATATCGATATGATGATAAGCCAGAATATGTTCGCTGACAGTGGCGGTGCGATCCAACAGGATAATCCTCTCTTTGTCGATACCGTGTTCAGCAAAGAGTTGCTGTATATTCTGCTGGATGAGTGTATTTCCGGAGCCATTGAATTTAAGGATAAAACGGGAGTTGGTGACGCGCTTAAGAATATCGGCCCAGGTGTTTATGACCTCAAGATTCATTTTGCGGCTGTTGTTGAATGAGCCGAAGGTGATGATCCCTGTTTCCTCACAGGGCGTTGTCTCTTTTTTATCTTCCGACCACTCCACCCCGTAACAGAGGAAGCTTTTGGGCATGAATAGCAGCTTTTCCGAATACAGTGTTCCATGTTTTATATCTTGTGCGTAATGATCGGTGATATGAAAGTCCATTGCTGGCAGGGCAGTCGTGTTGGGGTAGCCCAGGTATGAAATTTGCACAGGAGCCATGCGTTGAGCGAAAGCGGCAGTGCGGCTATCGAAGGTGTGGCCGGAAAGGTCGACCGCAATGTGGATTGCATCTGCTTCCATTTGCTCGGCTAACATGGTGTCATCCATGTGTGTGATATCGATAAAATGATCAGCGTTTTGTTCAAACAGGGCAGTTAAATCATCCGGCTTTTGATGAAGCTGGGAGTAACAAAAAACTTCAAAATCTTTACGGTTATGCGCTGCGATAATTTGTAACATAAAAAAGCCTACCGGGTGACGATAGAAATCGCCTGACACATAAGCGATGCGGATGCGTCCGGGAGTTTTTTTCGGGAACTGCCTATCCTTTTCGCGGGGTAATTGTCTGGCCCATTGCTGGTGAAGTTGATATTGTGATTGCGGAGAAATATCCGACAGCCCGTTGCTAAGCATCATAAGAGCCGGCAGGAATTTTATATCCACCTCTCCAGCGATAGATGCCCGGAATACCATATCCTCCATCTTTTTTGCGGCAGGCCAGTCACATACATCCAGATAAGCCGTGTAGGCCAGAGCCATCTCGCTCGTGTTTGATGATGACTGAAATGAATCTGCGATCTTCAGCATCTCTGTGTAGTTGCCGTTATCCTTATAGCTGGTAAACAGCATAGTCCTGAAATCGCTGTCACCGGGCTTTAGCGAGTGACCCTTGTTGAATATTTCAGCGGCTTCGGCATATCTCTTTTGCAAATAGCGCAAGCGACCATACTGCATCAGTACATCAAGATTGCAGGGATCCTTTTCAAAGAGCTGAACGCATGCCTTATCCAGTTCATCATTAAATATGCCTCGATCTAGCGAGTTGCGTATCTCTTGAATGGGGGATGATTGCGACAGACTCATCTGATTACTCCCTGATTCCCTAGTTGGTACTTATTCAATTTACTTGTTTTTCGATAGCTAGTAATTAGCAAGGAGAAGGCCAATAGGGGTTTTAACCTGATTGCCAGAGTAATGTGTTAAAATTTATATGGTGCTTTATACGGCCCATTTTGTAATCCGCTATTGGCAAGTTGCTTGCTGTGCTTATTATATGTTGAGGAACGAGCCGACTTGGACCACTGCCTGCGGCAGGTAATGTATAAAGTTAACAGGTGTGCAGTGGGCGAATGTTTCATTTTTCAGGAGAGAGACCATGTGCTTGGTGATAGAAGAAAATATAAATGCATCTTTTTTCTAAAGTCCGGGTTTTTCTCTCCGATACACTTAACCACGAGGGTTGAAGGAACAGCCATCAAGGGGAGAACCCCCACCGTGACAAGGCATGATGTCGTTCACGTAACACAAACTAAGGAGAGAACAAATGCTATCAGTACAAACAAATAACGCGGCAATGACCGCCCTGAAAAACCTCAATACCAACAGTATGGCTCAGGATGTATCTCTGAACCGTCTGTCATCCGGCTTCCGCATCAACAGTGCGGCGGATGACTCTTCCGGTTTCGCGATCTCTTCCAAGCTGGACGCACAGTCTCAGCGTATGAAAGCAGCAAGCCAGAATGCAACACAGGCAACAGCCATGGTTAAGATGGCTGACGCAGGTGTGAACGAAATCCAGAACATGGTAACCCGCATTCAGACTCTGGCAACGCAGGCTGCATCAGCAAATAACAACCAGGAACTTGCAAAGCTGGATGCAGAACGTACCAAACTGACCGCCGCTATCGATAAGATTGCTGCCAGTACCAACTACAACGGTGTATCTTTGCTTAACGGTACTGCCGGTGCAACTGCTTCAGTCGGTGCCGGTGCATCCGGTGTGGCTGCTGCTGTTACCGTACAGGGTGCCGGCGCAACTGGTGCTGCTCATGCCTATACTCTGGCTAATACCTTGGCTGCCGGTACCAACACCATGGTGTTGACCGACACCGTCGCGGGTACTTCCCAGACAGTCGCAGTTGCAACTCCGGCTGCAGGTACTGTTAGCTCTGTATCATTTGGTGATATTGGTCTTACCATCAGTCTTGATGCCAATGCCGGTACATTCGCAGCTCAGGCTGTGACCGTAACTGCCGGTGCTGCCCAGGATTTCCAGGTTGGTGCTGACAACAATCCCAACAATGTGGTGCAGGTTGACCTGTCCAAGAACTACAGCTCAGCCGGTCTGCTTCTTAATACTGGTGATCTGCTTACTGCATCTAATGCCCAAACCTATATTGATACCGCCAAAACTGCACTGGACACCCTGATTACCAACCGTGCAGGACTCGGTGCTACCCAGAATCAGCTGGCATTTATCAATGCTAACCTGGCTACGGGTATCGAGCAGTCTACCGCAGCAGTATCATCCATTCGTGATGCTGATATGGCGACTGAAATGGCTACCTTCACCAAGAACAAGATTCTTACTCAGGCTGGTACATCCATGTTGGCTCAGGCTAATCAGGCTGCCCAGAACGTACTGACACTGTTCAGGTAAGAGACAGGCTAATCCTCTCCCGGTAACGGGAGAGGATTAAGTCCCAATAGAGGTAAAGGAGGTTAAAGACATGGCTGTTATAGAATCAAGCATACCACGCAGTCCTGTGCTTCCTTCGCCGACTATGGGGGCAGCTGTAGTCAGATCGGGGAATCAGCAACAGGCAACACCCCCCGTCTCGGCTGAACAGGCAGTACAGGATAAACCCGAACGCAAGGCTTCTCTCCAGGCAGTTCAGCAGGCAGTTAATCAGGCCAATGCTTCGCTCCCTGGTTCCAATGAATCTATTGCATTCGGATATGAAGAAAAGCTCGGACAGTTATACGTTCAGGTGACGGATAAACATAGCGGTGCGGTAATTCGTGAAATCCCATCCAAGGAATTCATTCAACACAGCGTGTTTATGCGTGAAATGATTGGTTTATTGCTGGATAAAAAGGCCTGAGTCATGGCTGTAACGAGTTCAATCGCAAGTATAATATCCGGCCAGGTGGCCGGGTTTGATGCCCAGGGAGCTGTTGACGGACTGCTGGGTATCCGGAAATTCGAGATCAGCCAACTGCAGAAAAAGCAGGACGCGATCACGGCCAGACAGGACGCTTTTCTGCAGGTGAATAATGCAGTAAGCAGCCTGCGCACTACGGCCATCGGCATGGCGGATAAAACCGCCTTTTTCGGATACACTGCCAGTCTTGCCAGCAGCTCCTCAACGGTTTCTGCTTCAACATTGATGGATGTAAGCGGCACATCGGGTGTGACGGCAGGGCAACACAATATCATTGTCTCCCAGGTTGCTCAGGCTGAACGCCTCTCTTCTTCAGTAGCCGTCAAAGATGGCACAGGTACAGCTACCGCCAGTGCATCCACTGCACTCAATATCAGCGGCAGTTTTCTGCTTGCCGGTACAACAGTTACCATTACTACATCGGATTCGCTGGACAATATCGCAGCCAATATCAATCAATTGAATACTGGTGCTTCCGCGACCGGTGTTTCTGCATCGATTATGAAAGTGGCTGATAACGATTTTCGCCTTATTCTGGCATCCGATACAACCGGTGCAACCGGGTTTACCCTGACCGGTGCAGATCTGGATGCAGCAGGCACACTGGCTTCATTGCAGCTCGGCGCAACAGGGCAGGCCAATGCATTTCAATCATTACAAACCGCGCAGGATGCCAATATATCGATAGATGGTCTGGCGATAACGCGTAGCAGCAACACGATTACCGATGCACTCTCCGGAGTTACACTGAGCCTGAAGCAGGCTGATCCGACGGTGACCGTGAATATGAATATCGATGTCGATCAACAGGCACTGCGTGCGAATGTGCAGAGCTTTGTCGATGCCTACAACAGCGTGCAGACACTGATCAATGACCAATTCAAATTTGACCCCAATACAGGTGTTGGCGGCGTACTGGCAGGTGAGCCACTGCTGACATCGATTCAGGGGAGCATGTCGAGTAATCTGCTCAAGAGCGTTCCTGGTTTGGCTACCGACAGGAATAGCCTGGTCATGGTCGGTGTGGAGCCGGATATCAATGGTCAGCTGATCATCAATGAAGACAGGTTCGGCACATTTCTGGCCAATGATCCCACGGCCATTCGTGATGTATTTGTCGCGCAGGGCAGCAGTACAAATAATAATATACAGTTTCTTACCAACGGCCTGAACACACCATCCGGTACATATAGTGTGAATGTTACGCAGGCTGCTACCAAGGCCGCGGCAACTGGTACCACTGACTTGACTGCCGGTCTGGCGGCGAATGAAACTGTAACCATTACTGATGCCGGCAGCTCGCGCCAAGCGGTGGTCAACCTGACAGCAGGACAATCACAAAGTTCGATTATTACGGCACTTAATGCGGAACTGTTGAACGTCTACACTGAACAGCACCAGCTCTCCACGGCACTTACAGCGGGCGGCCCCGCGGCCAATGGTGCTACCACTTTTTCAGCCCTGGGTCTCGGTGTTGCAGCCGGTGACACGATCAGTATCAGCGGCACGCTGCGCTCGGGTGCGAGCGTAAGTAACAGCTATACTGTTCTGGATCCGGCGGTAGATACCGTTTCATCGTTATTGACTGCTATTCAGTCTGCATTTAATCAGGAAGTAACGGCCACAATTGATGTTGCTGGAAAAATTACACTGACGGATGTATCAACAGGAGATAGTCAGCAGACAATAGGGCTTACCGCCAACAATCAGGGGGGCGGCACGCTCTCTTTTGGCAGCGATACCATTGTGACTGATGGGCGCTACGCACTGTCGGCACAAGCAGTCATATCGGGGACAGGTATCGCCATAGAGTCGAAATCCTATGGTAGCGCCAGCGGGTTTACGATAGCGCAAAGCGTGGATGGACTGGGTATTGTTAATCAAAGTATTGCCGGAACGGATGTGGCTGCCACAATCAATGGATTGGCTGCGAACGGTACAGGACAGCTGTTGATAGGAACCTCCGGTAATATTGATGGCCTGTCGTTATTGTATACAGGCAGTGCAACAGGGGCCGTTGGTGACCTCAGTGTCGGGGTTGGCGTTGCTGCCGGATTTGACGGCTTGTTGGAGATGTATGCCAATCCGGTCACCGGCCTGATTCAGAATACCATGCAGAGCGACCAGGCGAGTTTTGATACGCTGACTGCCAAAATGGATAATCTGACGGTACTTATGGAGCAACAGCGTGTATCGCTTACCACGCAGTTCACGCATATGCAGCAGGCCATGGCATCACTGCAAAACTCCAGTAGTTTCATGTCGCAGGCATACGGACTGGCTAGTGCGGTAAATGCGTAACGTTTTGAAGCCTTGGGTTACTGACAACGCATCAACCTGAAATCCTGTTATGGATAGTCACTTTTACATTTTAGCGGTTCCGATGGATGGCCAGTACCCTTGGTCATGACGCTCTTGCGCGCTAACAATTGTAATCTGCACTAAGGCTACAATTAACAGGTTTTGCATTGAAAATATTCTGCAGAAAATGCAATTTTTTACTTTAGTTTACGTTTTCTCAGCCGATAAATATATATAACCGGGAAGAGCGATGATCGCTCAATCACACAACCGCATGGAGGCAATATTATGACACGTTATCAGGCATATCAGGCATATCAGGGAAATCAGGTTGAAGGGGCTGGGCCGTTGGGGCTGGTACTTTTGACGTACGAAGCACTGTTTAAATCATTGGGTCGCAGTCGTATGGCGATTCAGGCAGGGGATATGTATGCTGAAGCTACGCATACAAGCAGATCTGTAGAGGCTCTGATCGAGTTGAATACCAGTCTGAATATGGAAGCCGGTGGCGATATTGCCCAGAGCCTGGCCAGTCTGTATATGTATATGATTAATCGTTTGTCTTCAGGGTTGTGCTCTTCCTCAACCGAGCATGTGGATGAGGTCATCACTCTGGTTCAGGAATTGCGCGAAGGCTGGATGCAGTTGTCGTCGCAGCAGAAGCATGAGTCCAATCAGAATCGCCCGCAGCTGAGAGTTGCCACTGGATGAGTGATACCTCTGATGATCTGCATGTCATGGAGACTTTGCTATCAGCATGTCGCGAGCGCCTGAACGATTTGAACAGGGCTGTGAAGGGCAAGCAGTGGCAACGGGCTGCCTCCATTGCAACAGATTATGCCGGCTTGCTGGCCAGACTCGCTACTGTTGATGCATCGCCAGCAGAGCGTGAAGAGATGGTACAGCTGGATATCAGGCATCGCCGTTGTATGCGGCAGTTGTCGCGTCAAATGGCTGCAATGAGTGAGAATATTGCCAGTCTGGAAGAAGGTAAGAAGGCTGTACAGCGCAGCCGGGATCTGACTGAATCTATCTACCGACAGTGATTGTTGCCTGGCTGACTGTTCAGCCAGGCTTCCACTTCCGTTTTAATCAACAGTAGCAGTTGCTGATTGGCAGCTTCAAAGCGCAGAACAATAGCAGGCTCAGTATTGGAGGCCCGTAACAGGGCCCAGCCCCAGTTATTCTTGTCGCCGTACATGATGCGCAGGCCATCTATGCTATTGATCTGATAGCCCAGCGACTCAAAATGTGTTCGGGCGGCCTCAATCAAGCCGAACTTCGCATCATCCGGGAACGGCAGACGAATTTCGGGCGTGACCTCGGAGTGGGGCAGATCTCCCAGCATCAATGATATGGGGCGGTTTTCATCTGCTAACATCTGCATGATACGGGTGCCGGCATAGACAGCATCATCAAAGCCGAAAAAGCGGTCAGCGAAAAAGAGGTGGCCGTTCATCTCTCCGGCCAGCAATGCGCCGGTCTCTTTCATCTTGGCCTTTATCAGTGAGTGACCGGTACGCCACATAATAGCCGTGCCACCGGCAGCTTCGATACCTTCATACAGGTGTTGTGATGATTTGGCCTCGGAAATAATGGTGGCGCCGGGTTGCTCCCGTAACAAACGGTGTGCAAGCAGCAGCAACAGCATATCGCCGGCGACCATCTTTCCCTGTTCATCGAGGATGCCGATGCGGTCACCATCCCCGTCAAAACCGATCCCTATATCTGCATGATGCAGACGTACGGCATCGGCAAGATCACGCATATTTGCTTCCACAGTCGGATCCGGATGATGGTTGGGGAATCTGCCATCCGGCTCACAGTAAAGCTCAATGACCTCGCAGCCCAGACTGCGGTAGATGGGGGCAGCCACAATCCCCGACGGTCCGTTACCTGCATCAATGACCACCTTTAGCGGGCGTGAAAGCGGGCAATCGCTAACGACGAATCGATGATAGGTATCGCGAATATCCACCATGCCAATAAAGCCGGACTGTTGGGCTTTGGCCATAGGTTGTTGCATCAGTGCTTTGAGCTCCTGAATCTCATGCCCGTGCAGACTGTTGCGTCCGCGCATCATCTTGAAGCCGTTGTGGTCAGCCGGGTTGTGGCTGGCGGTGACCTGAATGCAGCCGGCCGTATCCAGATGGAAAACAGCATAATAGGCCAGCGGGGTAGGACCCATGCCCATATCCAGGACATTGATACCTGCATCGGTAAGCCCCTGCATGACGGCCTGTTGCAGCAGAGGTCCGCTCAGACGGACATCACGACCAACGATAACAGGGCGCATCTCCCCGGTCGGCAGTGTGGCGGCAAAGGCCATGCCCAACCGGTAACCGAGATCCGGTGTGATTTCACTCTCGGCAATACCGCGAATATCGTATTCGCGAAATGTGTGATGCGGAAACTGCTTCAAATATAAATCCTTATAAGAATCTATTTTACCGCAAAGGGCGCAAAGGTACGCAAAGGAAAAACTAGAATTTATTTGCAATTCAAGTTGCCTGGAGTAGGTAGTACTACTCGATAAAATATGAATACGAGTCAATCACGGCATACTTTCTATGTATTTGTTTCCCTTTGCGTTCTTTGCGGTAAATTTTTAGCTTATAGAGCGCGACAAGCAGGCGAGTATAAACACGCTGCTTGCGATACGAAAGGTGTAACCTATGCTGCGCTCCCATGTCCACTCCTTCCTCCTCCGGCCTTAATGAAGCCCAGTATCAGGCAGTCTACTATCGTAACGGGCCATTGCTGGTGCTTGCGGGTGCCGGTTCCGGTAAAACACGTGTAATTACCGAGCGTATTGCCGCGCTGGTTGAGCGTGATGTGCCTGATCATGCGATTACCGCTGTGACCTTTACCAACAAAGCTGCCAAAGAGATGCGTGAACGATTGCAGCAGCGACTCGGTGATAAAGCCAAGGGCCTGCGTATATGTACCTTTCATGCGCTTGGCCTGGCCATGGTGCGTGAGCATGCCGATCTGGTCGGGCGCAAGGCCAATGTATCGGTATTCGCCGGCACAGAGCAGAAAACCGTTATGCGTTCTGTATTGACCGAATTGAAACTGGCTGCGGATGCCGATCAGGTGGATCGCATGGTATCGCGCGTCTCATCGCTGAAGTCCGGCCTGCTGGCAGTGCATGATAACCAGCTGGCGGTTATTCGTCAGACCTATGACGCGCTGCTGGAAAAGATGAATGCGGTCGATTTTGACGATCTGCTGGTCATGCCGGTGACGCTGATGACAGACCATGCCTCAGTGCGTGCGATCTGGCGCGAGCGGGCGCGCTATTTTCTTGTCGATGAATATCAGGATTCCAGTCGCATCCAGTATCAACTGGTGCGCCTGCTGGTGCCGGATAATGGGAATCTGACGGTGGTGGGTGATGACGATCAGTCGATTTACGGCTGGCGTGGCGCGGAAGTCAAAAACCTGTTTCAGCTGGAGCGGGACTATACCAGTCTGAATGTGGTTCGACTGGAAGAGAACTATCGCTCTACCGGTTCTATCCTGCAGGCATCCAACTCGCTGATTGCCAATAATGCCGAACGCCTGGGTAAAACACTGCGTTCGACCCTTGGTCAGGGTAAACCGATACGGGTTTGGGGAAACCCTAATCCGGATGAAGAGGGCAGGCGTCTGGCCGGCGATATCAAATCCCATCACGCCCGCTCCGCTGGTCAGTGGGATGCCTACTGCGTGCTCTATCGTGCCTCATTTCAGGCACGTCCCGTAGAGCTGGCTTTGCGCGAAGCCGGTATTCCCTACCATGTCAGTGGCGGCCTCTCCTTTTTCGATCGGGCCGAGATACAGGATACGCTGGCCTATCTGCGTCTGATTGCCAATTTCAATGATGATCTGGCTTTTATGCGTGCCATTGCCCGCCCGCGTCGTGGTGTCGGTAGCAAGGCATTGGGTGATCTGGGCTTTTTTGCCATGTCCGAGGGGTGCTCGCTGCTGGATGCCTGTCTGCATGAGTCTCTGGATCACAAGCGTGCCGAGGTGCTGCGGGAGTTCGGTGATATGATCGTCGGGCTGGAGCATCAGTTCCGCCACGGTGAGCCGGATGAAGCCTTTGATGCTGTGCTGGATATGACCCGGCTGGAAGCGGCCATTCGCGCCGAGGCTGATGATCAGGAGGTGGCCGAGCGGCGCATGGGTAATGTGCTGGAGCTGCGCCGCTGGTGGGTGATGCATACCGAGCGCGGTGGTGACCTGACCGAATTTTTGCAGCATATCTTTCTGATGGCCGAGAGGCAGGATGATGATCCATCCGGTCAGGTACGTTTGATGACCGTACATGCAGCCAAGGGGCTGGAGTTCGACCATGTCTATGTGATCGGCATGGAAGAAGGCATTTTTCCGCATCGCAATGCATTGGAGGAGAACCGCATGGAGGAGGAGCGTCGCCTGATGTACGTGGCGATGACTCGCGCCCGCTTTATGCTGACGCTCAGTTATTCGCTAACCCGTCGCCGCTTCGGTATGATTGAAAAGAGTGCTCCCTCTCTGTTTCTGAAAGAGCCGGATCAATCCGTATTGCGCTGGGTGGATAAGGAGATCGACAGCGAAGACGCGAAAGAAGAGGCCCAGGACCATATGGCCGCGATGCGCAAGATGCTCGGTCTGGATTAACCGTCAGCGCTGTTTGACTATGGTGGCTGCGGCCGCCCTGCGGCACTGGCGATTACAGCAGCCACTGTGTCAATATTCCGCCACCTGTCATCAGGAACAAAAACAGCACACCGGCAAACAACAGCGGTTTCAGCCCCAGTTGCCGCATGCGGTCTAAGCGGGTTTCCAGACCGAGTGCGGCCATGGCGGCAGATAGCATTAGTGTATCCAGCAACGCGAGGTTCTGATGCAGCTGTGGTGGCATGCTCCAGCTTGAGTTGATGATCACCACCACAATGAAACCGAAAGCAAACCATGGGATGGTCAGTCCGGATCTGCCATGGCAGGTGTTACTCTCCTTGCTGCGCCACCACAGCGTAAGCAGCATGAGTACAGGAGCCAGTAGCATCACCCGTAACAGTTTGACGATCACGGCTGTCTGCGCCGCGTTATCACCTATGCCATGACCTATGGCGACAACCTGTGCCACCTCATGCACGGTGGCGCCTGTATAAATGCCGAAGGATTCCGGAGTGGCACCGGTGATATGAAAAATGAGTGGATAGATCAGCATCGCCAGACTGCCAAATATCACCACCGTGGCCACAGCCATGCTGGTATGAGCGCTGCTGCCGCGTACAACCGGTTCCGTGGCAACTACCGCCGCCGCACCGCATATGGCGCTGCCGGCAGCAATCATCACGGCCAGATCATGCTCTAGCCTGAATACCCGTATACCGAGCCATGTACCGCCGATCAGGATCGTGGTGATGACGATCAGGTCGATGGCAAATGCTTGGCCGCCAACGTGCAACAGCTGTTCGATACTGACATGCAAACCAAATAGCATAATCCCTGCGCGCAATAGCTTCTGCTGCGCAAAATGTATGCCCGGCTGCAGCATAGCCGGCAGCCGGTGAGCGTTGCCGAGCAAGATGCCGATGAACAGGGCCAGCGATAGAGGGCCGATACCGAAGTCAGCAAGGGAGAGCGTCTGCGCAAGCCACCAGGCAACAGTGATGATCATCGTAATCACACCTATACCGGCTGTCATCGATAAGCATGAGTGTTTCCAGCTGGTTGCAGGCACTGCGCACCTCCTGTTGGCAAAAGCCTTGCGCAGACTAGAGTACAGAAATGATTCATAGAAATTCATATTATTCATATTGTTTATCAAATTTATTGATATGAATATAACCCTGAAACAACTACGCATTTTTGCAGCGGTTGCGCAGAGGGAGAATGTCTCGCTTGCTGCAATTGATCTGTCGTTAAGCCAGTCGGCCGTCAGTATGGCCCTCAAAGAGTTGGAACTGCAGCTGGGTCTCAAGCTGTTTGATCGCGTCGGCAAACGCATGCTTATCAATCAGCAGGGTTACTGGCTGCTGCCCAGGGCGCAGGGCATACTCGATCAGATCCAGATGATCGCCGGTGAACTGGGGAAAGCCGGCCGCCAGCTGCTTGCAATCGGAGCCAGTACGACGATTGCCGATTGTCTGTTTCCGGCACTTGCCACGCATCTGTATAATACTAACCCCGAACTGGAGCTGCGTCTGGAAACGGGTAACACCAGCGCCATCCTCGCACAGGTATTGGCACGAAAAATTGAACTGGGGTTGATTGAGGGTGTTTGCCAGCATCCGCAGCTTGTCTCCACGCCCTGGTGTGCGTATTCCGGTCGAACGTGACACCTGATTCCGCTGGAACGCGGCACCCCATTCCGATTGAAGTCGGCACCTGATTCCGGTGAAGTCG
>PFXI01000105.1 GCA_002791575.1 Zetaproteobacteria bacterium CG_4_9_14_3_um_filter_54_145
CCGATGACATGGCACCACCGTCAAAGCTGGCGCGTATGCTGAGTCCATCAACGGTAGGAAATCTGAGTTGTTTTAATGTAGCTTTTGTCATGGTGAGCCACGTTGGCTTGCTTCGTCCGAAGCACGGGTTGCGGAACCACCATTATATCAATGGGTTAGGCGGGGCTCACCTCTTTTTATGAATTATTCAGGCTAGGTATTCTTCACTCAAATCCTCCGGAGGGGTGGACACGATTCGTGCCCGCCCCTCTTTTTCTTGAAACACAACCCTTTCGGCCAGCGCCAGCTACAAGCACGCCACACCGGAATAAGCACAATTGGAGACCAGCGAAAGGAGAAGCCCACCTGAGCACCCCCCAGAAACAGTCACGATCATCTGTACAATGCCTTCCAGTCAGGCTGGATGCGACTGACAATGGCGCGTTATCTACCTGTTTATATTAAGGGACTCAGATAACTGATTACCATTTGCCGCCTAAACACGATCTACTCGACGCACCACTGAAACCCAACACGGCAACAACACACTACCCGACGGGCTGATCACCTACCTTCCCTTACTGATCTTTATCGAAAAAGCTGTCCGCGGTCTGCTGGGCTGCATCCATGGCCTGTTGCACCCGTGATCTCGCCTGCTCCAGGTCTTCATCCGCAGCGAGAATAATCGGATCACCCATGACAAATACGCCCCTGGAGAAGGGCTGCGGAATATAAAAACGGTCCCATGAATTGATACGCCAGTGGCGCTTGGTCGCATAGCAGACCGGCACGATGGGCAATTCTGCTTTCATCGCCAGCTGGATCGTGCCTTTCTGCACCACTTCGCGCGGCCCCTTCGGTCCATCCGGTGTAATCGCCAGGTGCCTGTTCTCATTCTTTACGGCCCTTAGCATCTTCAGCATGGCGCGCGCGCCTCCACGCGTGGTTGAACCACGCACCGTGTCGATACCAAGCAGATGCATGGCATCGGCGATAAAGCCGCCGTCCCGATGCTCCGATATCAACATGTAACCGTGCCATAAACGATCTCTGGATAAACGCGGAATCATCAGCATGCGCGCATGCCAGAATGTATAGAGGTTACGTTGCGGGTTAGCAGCAGCATAGGGTGTGCCGACCACCTGCCAGCGTGTCGTATTGACCAGAAACAGAAAAACAAGCCGAATCAGTCGCGGTATCAGCCAGATGGTAAAACGATCTTTCACGCGCAACCTGCTCCGGGCACTGCATCCATCGCCTCATCATCTGCAAGCACTGCATGCGATTCAAATTGCAGGTGGTAGAGCTCCGCATAGATACCGCCTTCAGCCAGCAGATCATCATGCGCCCCCATCTGGGCGACATGCCCACCATCTAGCACAACGATGCGATCGGCATGGCGGACTGTGGAGAGCCGATGCGCAATCACGATCACCGTGCGTCCCTGCATCAACCGCTCAATGGCCTGCTGCACCAGCCGTTCCGATTCGGTATCCAGCGCACTGGTTGCCTCATCGAGAATCAGAATCGGTGCATCCTTGAGCAGTGCGCGCGCCAGTGACAGGCGCTGGCGCTGGCCGCCGGAGAGGATCACGCCGCGCTCACCCACCATCGTGTCATAGCCCTGCGGCAGCCTGATAATAAACTCATGCGCATTGGCCGCTCTGGCAATCTCTTCCACCCGCGCTCGATCTATCTGGTCATGGCCGTAGGCTATATTGTTTAATACGGTATCGTTAAACAGGATGATCTCCTGCGTCACCAGCGCAATCTGATTGCGCAGAGACTGCTGGGAGAGATCGCGCACATCCACACCATCGACCAGCACCCGGCCGGCACTGACATCCATAAAGCGCGGCACCAGATTGACCAGCGAGGTCTTGCCGGCACCGCTGCGCCCGACCAGCGCAACCACTTCGCCGGCCGCAACGTCAAAACTGATATCATCCAGTACCGATCGATCCGTACCGGCGTACTGCAAACCGACATGATCAAAACTGACAGCCTGAGAAAAGGGCTGCGCTGCCAGCGCATCCGGCCGATCCTCAACATCAATCGGCTCGTCTATCACTTCAAAGACCCGCTCGCCTGCAGCCAGCCCCTGTTGTATATCATTATTCGCACGCGACAGACGCTTGACTGGTTCATAGAGCATAATCACGGCCGCCAGAAATGAAACCAGCGTGCCGGCGGTGGTTTCGCCCGAGGCTACGCGCATGCCACCGTAAAAAAGCACACCGGCTATTCCGAAGCCGGCCAGCAGTTCCATAATCGGGAATGACATAGCATTGACGCGGAATATACGCAACTGATGAACAAGGAAGTCACCGGTAAAGTGGCGGAAGCGTGAGCGTTCGTACTCCTCCATGCTGAAGGCCTTGACCACACGAATACCGCTGACCGTCTCTTCCAGCAGACTGGTCAGCTCACCCATGGAAGCCTGACCATCCAGCGTGGCATGGCGCATTTTTCTGCCGAAACGGGCAATCGGATAGATCACTGCCGGAAACACCAGCATGGCAATCAGTGCCAGCAGCCAATCCTGCACAAAGATCACGCCCAGCAGGAACACAATGGATATGGCATCCCGCATCAGCGCTGTTACGGCTGTACTGACAGCCGCCTGCACCAGCGACACATCATAAGAGAGTCGAGCCAGCAATTCGCCGGTCTTGCGGTGGGCAAAAAAGGAGAGTGACTGTGCCGTCAACTGCTTGTAGAGCAGATTGCGCAGATCATAAATAACGTGCTGGCCGATATAGCCCATCAGGTAGGCCTGACCGAAGTATGCCGCACCCTTGACCAGATACAGGGCGATAACCAGCAGCGGAATGATATAGATCAGCTGCGTATTTTTGCCGGTAAGCGCTTCATCCAGCACCGGCTTGAGCATCCATGCCATAGCCGCAGTACAGGCAGCCAGCACAACCATACAGCTCACGGCAATCAGCAAGCGCCCCTTGTAAGGCATTAAAAAACCCAGCAGGCGCCGGTACAAGTCCATCGATGAATCCTTCATGTCAGACACCCTGATGTGATATTTTATTCGGCAGATACGGGATCACCACTGCCGGCGCCATACTCACAGACGTATTCAGACGACCCATTTTCCTGAAAAACCCGACACTCGCATCCAGCAGGGCTGCCGCCAGCCGGTCCTGATGCTCACTGCTTCTGAGCTTCCTCTCCTGTGAGGGGTTGGAAATATAGTCCAGCTCAACCAGCACACTGGGAATTTCCATCGCCAGCAGCACAACAAAACGGGCCCGTTTAGGCGCACCGTATTTGATCGGCCCGGCCTTTTTCAATCGGTGCAGCATCTCTTCAGCCAGCATCTGGGAGCTGTTCAGGCTGTCGCGACGGAACATGTCGCCAAGTATCCGGCTAACCAGCGGATCGGCCACCTGATCCAGGGGCGTGACACCACCCACCTCATCGGCAGCATTTTCCTTAGCAGCAAGAGCCCGGGCTGCCCTGTCCTGAGTGGCACCGCGATCCGAAATCATATAGACGCTTGCCCCCTTCACATCCCGCTGCCGGACCGCATCGGCATGGATACTGATCATCATATCGGCATGCGCCTTTCTTGCCAGAGACACCCTCTGACCCAACGCTACAACGTAATCGCCTTTGCGTGTGAGTACGGCACTCATGCCCGGCTCTCTGTTGATCGCCGCAGCCAGCTTCTTCGCCACTGCAAGGGTGACCTCTTTCTCCATCAGCCTGCGTGGCCCGATAGCACCGGGATCTTCACCACCGTGGCCGGCATCAACAGCGATCACAATGCCTTTTTTCGAGCGACTGCTTGCAGCCACGGCATCCTTTTGCGTCTGTTCCGGCCGCATCAGGTCCAACACCAGCCGGTATGGCTTGCCGTGCATCGGCTTGAGCAGAAATGAACGCGGCTGCACCTTCTCTTTCACATCCAGCACCAGTCGCAACACGCCTTTTTCCGGATTACCATGGCGAATGGAGGTTAACACCGGGTCGGGCAGCGTCAGCTTGTTCAAACTGACTTTCATAGTCGTGTGCTGCATATCGATAACAATACGCTCGGGGTTATGCAGGCGAAACAGCTTGTAACTGATATTGCTGCTCAGATCCATCACCAGGCGGCTGTGATCCGGAGCCGTCCATAGACGGATATCCTTAACACTACTGCCGGCCCAAACAGCCGGTGCCTGCAACAAAGCCAGCACTACACCTGCGCATATCATCAAACGGTTAAAGCTCATAAGGGCATACTCGCGACGTGAACTACCATTGCAAGTGCATATTGTGCAGTCGATCGATCAACAGGCGCTTATAATTTCCGTCCGTAGCTATCCTCGAAACGTTCGATATCGTCTTCACCAAGATATTCGCCGACCTGAACCTCGATCAGCTGCAACGGCATCTTGCCGCGATTTTTCAACCTGTGCATTTCACCGACAGGGATATAGGTACCGCCATTTTTCGGTACGGTTCGGGTCAAATCACCACAGGTGATGGTCGCCGTACCCGAGACAACAACCCAGTGCTCTGCACGATGCTGATGCGCCTGCAGGCTCAGACAGCCACCAGGCAGCACATCAATACGTTTGAGCTTGTAACCCTGTCCCGAGTCTTCCAGCACAGTATAACTGCCCCACGGACGTCTGACTGTGACATGCTCCAGGTGCAGCGTGCCGGTGGTCTTTTTCAGCTCCTCAACAATCTCCTTCACCCGCTGACTTTCTCCTGCTCTGGCCAACAGGATGGCATCGGGCGTCTCCACAACAATGATATCTTCCAGCCCGATTGCAGCAAGCAAGCGGCCTTCGCTGCGCAACAGGGAGTTCTTGCAGTCGATTGCCAGCACATTTCCGGAGATATCGTTACCGTTCGCATCGTGAACCGCCATCTCATGCACGGCATCCCAGCTACCCACATCGGACCAGCCGATATCGGCAGAGATAAGCGCGACGTTTGCGGATTTTTCCATAACACCATAATCAATAGAGACATCCGGCATTTCGGCGAATTCATACCGAATCACATCCTGCCAGCGCTCGCCCGCCTGCCACTTGGCACGCATACGCTCCAGCACCGTCCAGACCTTGGGCAGATACTGCTCGATTTCAGCCAGAATCACCGAGCATTTCCAGACGAACATGCCTGAGTTCCAGTAGTAGCCGCCCTCATCGAGCATCTGCCTGGCAGCTGCCACGTTCGGTTTCTCGACAAAACGCACTACTTTCTGGGCCGGGCCTTCGCCCTGTTTTTCAGCCTGGACATAACCAAAGCCTGTTTCCGGCGCGTCGGGAACCAGACCAAAGGTAACCAGCTTCCCTGACATGGCAGTCTCTACTGCTTGTCTGAGGCACTCCTGAAATGCATCCTTTTTGGTGATCAAATGATCCGATGGCAGGACAACCATCACCGGATCGCCATCGCTGAAGTCTCTCATCACAGCAGCGGCCACTGCGATCGCAGGTGCTGTATTACGCCCGCAGGGTTCCAGTATCAGATGCAGGCCGTCCAGCTCCGAGAAGGCTTCGCCTGTAGCATGCTTTTCACCGGTAATCACCCATGCATCCTTGCGCTCAACCAGTGGCGAGAGACGGGATATGGTCGCTCCCAACATGCTCTCATTACCATTGAGCTTGAGAAACTGCTTGGGCAGCTGCTGGCGTGACAACGGCCACAAGCGGGTACCGGATCCTCCGGCAAGAACTACTGCTTTGATTGTATGATTCATCTTTCCACCCTTTTATTGGTCATCCCTGATTGTGTTCATTTCTATGAACGGCGCTACCGGTACAGTCGTGGCTATAATGCGATAGCCGGCGCCATGCGTCAAAGCCTGGCATAGCCATGCTCTTTTGCCTGTTCACTGCGATGCTTGAATTTGCGACTGACCTTGATTGTAACCAGCAACCACAACAGACAGAGACCCGCATTGATGCCAATCAGGTACATGGTCGGCAGGCCCATCATATGGATGACCAGATAGATTAGCCCACCCTGAATCAGATCACCAAAGCGGGTAAAAAATGTATTGATCGCCTGCATACCCTCATAGCGCGTAAAGCGGTCCAGCGGCAGAAACAGTATCTGTTTGGTCGTATTGGCAACGGAATAATCAATGCTGTTATCGGCCATTTTGACAATAGCGAACCAGGCAAGCACCGGAAAAGCCAGCACGGAGAGATACACCGACAGGTTAATCACCGCCAGACTGATCAGGGCGCCACCGACACCGATCACCTGATATAGCGGTCGTACGATAAAAGCCTGTAACAGCAGTGTGGCAATATTCACATACAGGTAAAATGTTGCATAGAAAGCGCCGATCTCGGCGCCATGTTTTTCCGCCGTGACAAAGTCCGCAAGCACAAACTCACCGGTAGAGTTGATCAGATTCAACAGCACTACCGATGCAGCTATCCAGCGCAAATAGGGCACATCCATCACGCGTTTAAGACCTCCCAGCAGATGCTGGATAGACTCCTCCGTTGACTCCTTGCTCTCCCGCTTCATGGATGTATCGGCACCGGGCATCATCACGGCCAGCAGCAGCATACCGATTGCCACCAGCATCAGGCCGTAGGTTCCAAGAGCCAGAAACATGAATTTGGCCATCATCGCACCCAGCATCGCACCCAGCGAGCCGCCAATGGCAATATACGATGTCAGCTGTTTACCTTTTTCTACACAGTGATAATCGCTGACCATGGTCCAGAACTGCGATATCTGAACCACCGAGAACAGGCCCAGCCAGATAAAAAATGCCACGCCGATATTCACTCCGTATGAACCGGCGACATAAAACAGCAGAATGTTTGCGGCAAGGAATACAGTGACCCAATGAAACAGTCGATCCCCGTGCAGATGACGGATAAGAATACTGTAAAATGGCACCAGCAAGAGCAATAACGCTGCCTGCCCGGCCAGTGCATAACTGCGGATTTCAGC
Organism: Zetaproteobacteria bacterium CG_4_9_14_3_um_filter_54_145; assembly: GCA_002791575.1. Classification (GTDB taxonomy): domain Bacteria; phylum Pseudomonadota; class Zetaproteobacteria; order Mariprofundales; family Mariprofundaceae; genus Mariprofundus. The sequence goes on from PFXI01000105.1 coordinate 6,916, forward strand.
ACTGCCTCCGTCAAGAATCAGCGCCTCGCGAACCGGCTTGAGCAGATAATAGGCAAACAGAAGCAGAAACAGGCGCAGGGCGAAATGAAAAGTCGCCTTTCCTTCAGGACTCTGCATGTCCTCCCAGAAACCGCGCATATACTGTGATATATTCATCGTTGCCTTGTTCCACCATTGAATTTAACTGGTTGCATCATGATTGATCGTGCCCTCTGTAACCGGGATACCCCCACCCACGGCTACAACCGGGAAGAGATGGAAACCAGCGGTTCTTCACACCTGTAATTTAAAGCGGATAGCTTAGCAGCAACACACCTTAAATGCATTAATTAGCTACAGCATCCGCCACACACCTGGCTACAGGTTGTAGAAACGCTGTTATTGGCTCATCAAAAAGGGCTGCAGGCAACAAAGCGTCTGTCCTGACCGTACTTCAGATCTACACCTCTGGTTGTCAGGGTATTTGAATATTGATTCGCGTCCGTCTTCAGCGGCTTCCAGTGATTATCTTCCTGCACCCAGAGCTCCAGCAACTCTTCATGCAGTGTTTGCGGCACCTCTGTCCTGTGTGAATTCTCCTGAATATATTCAAACATCAGGTCTGCGTGTACAGATGAAGCAGGCGTTTCAGCTGACACGACCCATGAGCGCTTGATACAGCGGCTACCTATTCGTGTCGGTGGCAGATAACGAGGTGCTGCACCACCTTCAACGATCACCTTGAATTTACCATCACTCTTCATCGGTTGATCCAGATTCAGATCAGCAACAAAATATCCCCAGCCAGAATCAACCATATGGAGATGATCCGCCCCGGCTTTGATCTCGCCCTGAACAACCAACTCTTCCGGCAGTGGAAACTCCGTCAGCGGCTGGTTGGGCGGTTCAGGTGTCCAGTCCAGGCGACCAAACAGTTTATTTTTAAGAAAATAGTCGTGCGCTTTTGTATAATGCATCATCGACTCGAACGTCTTGGTGAAATCTTCTTCCCCATAGGAGAGGAATGTATCCTTATAGACTTCCTTGCCGATCACTGCAGCCAGGTTACCGATTCTCGCTTCCATCACGGTAGGTGAGAACCAGCCGAAGGTCTCTTCCGGTCCATTTGGTTCCATACCGATCAAATGCTTGATCTTGGCCTCTATGCGGGCGCGCAGTTTGGCGTTGCGCAACGCCTTGTCCTTCAGCGGATTGCCTGCACCTACGTCGGGTGCGTAAAAATACTGGAAATTTTCATTAAAAATGGTGAACGGTGTAACCGCATACGGATCATAGGTCCGGCCAAGAGTCAGGTTATAATCCCAAGGCACCATGGTCCATTTTCCGCCATTGGGCTGATGGTACAACCAGTAGTTCTTGTTATAGGTATCACCATTGGTCACCAGCGCATTGGCGGTAATCCAGTTCAGTACTGTTTCATCATCGAAATATTCCGCTAACACCCGGTCCATATCTTCAGCTGAGGCAGCAATCATGGCTTTTGCCATGGTACTGATAGAGCTGTAATCAGCATCCTCCGGTGTAAGCTTGTCGAAGCAGATATCCATATTCTCAGCCGTATAGAGATCGCCGCAGTGAGCCGCATCATTCGGCTGGAAAAATTCACCATTCGGGTCCAACCCGTTTGAGGTAAAGAACTCCTTGCCCATCCATTCAACAGAGAGATAGAGCGCGACTTTCTCACCATGATTGAAACGCACGCGCGTGAAGTGTACTTCCGGCACTTTCATACCCATGGCTTCCATCATCTTCCAGGAGATCCACTCCCTCATCATCGCCTTGTCAGAGCCCATCGATCGCAGTGCGATATTGCGCCTGCCAAACCAGCGGCCGCCATCCGCGTCCAGCTTGATGCGTAACGATTTTTTGCGGAATACACGTGTGGAGCTGCCCAGCGCCTGGACGGTACCGTTCAGTTTCCGCTTATCCTGCAGTATATCGATAGGAAAAGCTGACTGATCATACAGATCCTTGCGAAATAGGGCCTTGAGGTCGTCCTCGGCAATAGTCAGCTCAATCTCTTCTATCGGAACCCGATAGAGCGCCTGCTCCAGTGCCGCATAGGAAAAATTGAAGGCTTCGCCATGTGAAATCCGGTTACCGTATGTCGATATCGGCTGATTGCCGCCAATGCGGTTGACCACCGTACCCATCGGCTCTATCTCTCTTAAGTAATCCGCCCTTATCCAGCCAGCCTGTTTGCCGGCCAGATCAGGGTTAACCTCTGCCCAACCACCCTGCTTTCGCAGCACGGTGACCATATCACCCTTGGCGACCCAGCCGGTCATATTTGAGTCGATACCGGCCTGAGTACGCAGGGTTGCGGTTTTCAGAACCTTCGCCTGCAGCGGCTCGGGAAGCACAACCGGGGTTTTGCTGTCGGTAGCGGGCTTAGCGTCGGCAACCGTAACCGGCCCTGTTGCCAGAGCTACGAGCAGCAGATTCGCCGGCACCCAGCCACGCTTGCCGCTGATAGTCATGTTTATGCGGCGCCAGTCGCCCTTACTATCAATAATCGTTGCCGACTCGTTACGTCCAACCCATCCTACCCGATCAAACTGGCGTCCAGGCCCGGCCAACAGGTCGTTGGTCTGACTGAAGAAGTAGAGCTGATCTGGGTTTGCCAACGAAGTAGTCGCCAGCACTGGTTGCGCTGCTGAATCTGCCTTCAGCAAAACAGGTTGTGCAGATGCAGGCGCTATCGCCCCTGCCTTGGCCAGCATCAACGATGTTTGATAGACCCAGCCGATTCGCTTACTAACCTGCATCTGAATTTTGATCCAGCCGCCTTTTCGGTCCAGCTCGCTGGCGTAGGCATCGATACCACCCCAACCCACAATATCAAATCTCTCGTCCGGCCCTGCGCGCAGTTTCGACTTGCGGTTGAAACGATACAGATTCTTGTCCTGACTGAGATGCTCGCTGGTTACCACTGTTTTTTCGGAGGCCTGCTCTACGGGTTTAAGCGCAATCACTTCCGGTTCCGGTGCCGCTGGCTCCGGTGCCTTACCCTCGACAGGCGTTGCTGCAACCGGTTGCGGCACTGCCGTTGCAACAACTGCAGGAGATCCTGTCTGCAGGGATGCGGATTCTATCCAGCCGATACGCCCGCTCTCCAGCATGCGCACCTTCAGCCAGGCGCCCTGCTGGGCCAGTGCTACCACGGTGGCGCCCTTCCCTGCCCAGCCCAGCACATCACTGAGTACACCTGGGCCACTTCGAATTGTCGTCGTGCGCAGAATCGCATGCTCCGAATCGGGAGCAAACTGTTGCATGCGCGGGTTAGCAGATACGTTTGCCGGCAGTGACTGCTGAGGTACCGTTGCAGAAGTTGCACCTACCTGCCCTGCAGCTGCCGTTGCGTGATCGGCAACCGGCTCAGCCATGACTGACGGCGTACTATCACCGGCAGCAGTAGCCTGATCTGTCGTCGCGGTTTGATCGCCATTCGCCTGATCTGTTACAGGTGTAACAGGGGCCTCACCAGTAGTAATAGCCGTCTGGTCTGTCGCTGCCATCTGATCGCTGTTCACCTGATCGGCAGTCGATGGTATGGCTGCCTCACCGATTGCGGCCTGATCTGCTGCAGGTAACGGAAACACGGCAACTGAACCGCTCTCCACCGCTGCCGGCTCTCCGTCGGCTACTGTTGAAGCAGCTGACGCCAGCGCAGCCTGTGTCAGTGTCAGCGATGGACTGTAAACCCAGCCGATACGCTTGCTGATCTGCATCTGAATTTTTATCCAGTCACCTTTGCGGTCCAGTTCGCTGGCAGAGGCATCTACACCACCCCAGCCCACAATATCAAATTTTGCATCCGGTCCCGCACGCAATATTGCATTGCGATTGAAACGATACTGGTTTTCCGTCGGGGCGACCGGTTCTGCCGTATTGCTCACTGCAGGTGGCTCGGTCGGTTCGGCCACAGCAGCCTGAGGCTCTACGGGCAGATCCACTTCAGCTGAGGACGCTGTAGGAGCCGGAACTATCACTGGCTCAACCGGCATTTCAGCCAGTGCAATCTGCTGTCCGCTGCCATCGCCTACGACTTCCAACCCGGGGGGGCTACTCATCACTGCAGGCTCAACAGGAACAGGTTGCTCAACCGGCTCGACAGTCGCAGTCACTACAGCGGGCTCTTCACTCGATGACGTGACCACATCAACCGGCGGTGCCTGATCAGCAACTGCCATATGATCGCCCACTACCATCTGCCTGGTTTGCTGGACGGGCTCCTGCACTGCGGCTGTTTTCATCGCGGGTTGGTCTGCGCCAAGCACATCTGCAGCCATAACAGTCTGCATCCTGTCATGAGCAACCATATCCAGTGTCGCTGCACTTTCGCCTGGGGTCATTGTTGCTACTGGTTCTGAACTATCGTTTGTCGTAGTTGATGCGCTCACAGCAGCAACGGGTACTGTTTTTTCCTGCAACGGGGGCTGGGGCTGAGCACTGTTTGCAGCGGAAGCCACATCCCTGCGGCCAAAAACGGCATCATCCCACAACATTGTGGCAGGGGCTGCAGCTGGAGCAGTCACAATCGCGGGGGCTGCCTTATCAATATCCGCACCCACCGTCACAGCCGGCGACTGCGCAGTATCCGCTATGGCGGTCGCTGCCACAGGCAAGCGCTCTACTGTTGCGGCATACAACCATCCATCCGCCTTGCCGGCAGCAGCTCTCACTTTAATCCAGTCGCCCTTTCTAGCTACCTCGGTAACCTGATCGCCCGCTGAAAGGGTCGCCACGGCCGCGTAGGCGCTATCCGGCCCATCTCGCAAGCTGGAGGCATCAAGCACAGTGTACCTGTCCCCCTCGGCTGCATACAGCGCGCTCGCAGTGACCACCACAAGCAGCAGCGCACTGACCAGAATGCTTTTACGATTCATGAACTACTCTCTCCAACGATAGCTCAAGCCCGCGCCTGCAAAGAAGTCGACTGGATTATTCCGTCCGACTATAGCCTTGCCTGCATGCACACTTGTGGACCATCCTGTACCGACAAATGAATGGCTGTACTGCAATTGTACATCCAGTCGGTCCGCACTGGTCATACTGCTCGGCACCTGGTTGAAAAATATCTGTTGTTGAACACCGCTGCGGGCAAAAGTGACACTATGTCCGAAACCCAGTTCAAAGAAGTCGCCCACTTGTTGAAAATCAGTAGCGGTAACAGCGTATTGTACCGCAGCGGTGGAACTCAGACTATTTCCCTTGCCACTAAAAAAGTAGGTATATTGCGTGCCCAGCTTCCAACCCCATGAACTCCGTTTCACCAGTGCCCGGGGCACATCAGATGAGAACTTCAGCCCCAGCCCCAGACCAAGTGACCCACGACCCAGTCGTGACGGATTTGTATTATCATAACCTGTCGGGATAATTAACAGCGCTTCCCAGGCTGCCGTACCGCGGTGATTAAAACGCGTACGCACACCCAACTGTACATCGCCAACACCAACAGCCTGACCGGAAACCACATTAACACCCGGCACAGGTTTCACCTGACCGCATTTCCGATAAGCAAAATTTACACTGGCAAAAATGGTATGGAAGTAGGAGTAACCATACTCATAGCCCTGTAACAGACTGGCATTCCTGCGTTTACAAATCGATGTAAGCACCTGACGTTGTGCGTTCCAGTGCTTGTTGCCGCCGGTAAAACTTACATTCGCATTATACAACGATGTCCCCTGATCCAGCATGCCCACGCCCGCCTGTGCCGGCGCAATGACAGCAAACAGAGCCATGATCATACCTCCTAGCAGTCTGCGCACGGACCAGCATACGGTATTACATCTCATAACTACCACCTGTTAACTCCAAAATCGGCGGATAACGCGTTCCGCCGGCTTATTCTGGGGCGTATAATCCGCATCATTTATTCGCCCTGGCTTATAATCGCTGTACCAGACCCAAATAAATATGCCGTCAATCCACGGCTTATCCAATGCATGCAGCCAGATGTCCAGCGCATCTTTCTGCACGCTCAAATCGACACGGGCATGATGCAGGTGCTGCCACTCCCAGGGCCGTGCAGAGGCACCGCTTGCCGATGGCATACCGAACTCCAGTACCCACAGCGGTTTTTTATAAACTGACGCTGCCTGCTGAAGATCCGCGACGGCCTGATCCACATGCAATTGCATCTCTTCCCGCCTGCCGCTATTGCCCAGTGACGGATAATAAGTCAGTGACACAGCGTCCAGCAGGTGCCAGTAAGGGTATGCTTTAACCCCTTCCAGATTATGCGCGGCATAGGTTATTTTTCCGGAGTAAACCATACGCACCTGACGAATCAGCTCCGGCCAGACTACCTGATCGCGGGCATGCACCAGCTCAGTGCCAATCACCAGTGCCTGCACGTCCTGCTCGGCAGCAAAGCGTGCAAAAGCAATCAATTCACGTGAATAGCTTTCAAACCATTGCCGCCACGCCTCGGTATTGCCGGGGTTGATATCGCCCGCCCACGAACCCGGCACCAGCATTTGCGGCTTCAGTACAGTGTACAGACCTAAATCATGGGCATATGCAATCGCTTTTTTTAACTCACCAAACGATACCGCGTCGGAGTGCAGTACATCCACCGAATCAGGTCTGGACTGCTTGAGAAAAGCGATCAGTACAACTGCATTGGCACCGGTTGATGCCATCTGCTTCAGTGACTTGCGCGCCTGCGGATTCGCCCATGACATGGATGCATGTTGCATCACATTAAAGCCCCGTTTCATGGAGACATTCTGCAGCCCGCCCTGGCTTGCGCAGCCGGACAATATCAGCCCCAACACTGCTACCAGCATGAGCAATCGCCGATTAAACATGATTCTGCCTGTATACACGCCAGCCCAGATGGTCATATACCAGCCTGAAACCTTTCATACCGTGCTCATACAGGTGCGGATAACGGATATTCAGGCGATCACGACGGCCGCGAATGGTTCCCGGATCAGGTACGGCAATCTGCGCCACATTCGGGATGCGCTCACGCACATGCATTTTGAAGTCTCTGGAAAAGGAGAGTTGCAAATCCTTTGCATCGCCTCTGGCTGCAATAACCCTGAAGGCATCGCGATCATAAAGCATGGTCGGCTGGCGATTATGCTTCAGCCAAAGCCCGACAGCCAGATCAGCATCTTCCTCGGCATTGAGATGCAGATCCCCCTGCAGTGCCTGCATCCACTGCTGCATCTGCGGGTTGCCAGATTGCGCAAATAGCCACCATCCGCCGGCACTACTGACAATCAGAAACACTACCAGCAGCACAAACTCACGCTTGGTCTGCATTTTAATGAAGGTTAACTCGGCCATCACGCCGGCACTGATCAGCCCCAGAATTTCAAATGGATGCTTCAGGTAATACTGGCTGGTGGCAATACCGATCACGATAAGTGGATGCAGCAGCAACACAAAGGAGGCGCGAAAACGATAACTGTTATTCATCGTGTCCAGCAGCAGATAGATGGATACCGGATAGGCGATTAACATATAGCCGGTTGCTGCAATCATTGGCATGAAAAACTGCCCACCGTACTGCTGCAACCAGGGATACTCCTGTATATGCAACATACCGCCCATAAACGCCGAGTCCGCATTGGTAATAAAGTAGAGAAAATCCCCTTCAAAAATCCAGTTCATGTAGCCCCAGGTGGCCACGGCAAATGCGAACGGGGTACCGACAATCAGGTAAAGACTCGCTGGCGATACCATAATGGTGCGAAGGGGCGCAATCACCACGAGCAGCGGCAGCAGGGCCACAAAGATAAAAATGGCCGATCCGTCGATAAAGAAAAAGAACAGGAACACAACAGCCAGAGAAATGTATGAGTGAATATCATGCTCGGTAATAATGTGCTGTGCACTACGGTAGAGCATATAAAATGTAATCATACTCAAAACAAGATAGCCACCGGATGTGGCCGCCCATAAAAATGCAGGATGGATCACAATCAGGATGGCCAGCAATGCATGCCTGAAAGTGCTGATATCCACTTCCCTCAAGTCACGATCCCACATAAACAGCAGGATGGCGGCTGATAGCACGGACACCAGATAGGGAGCAGCCCCCGTATCCAGACCCGGAATATAATAGAACGGTATCAGCACATACAGCGGCAGATGCGGCTGCAAAAAGTTCAGGTTTTCCAACAGGACATCGCTTGATCCCAGCGCACCAACGACGGTTGCCCAACGCTGGGTAGCGCCCTCAAACTGAAACCCGTTGGAAAGTAGCCAGATAGTGATGCCTACCATCAGCAACGTAACAGATACCAGCACGAACGTATTTGCAACGCTATGCGGCCGAATCATGCGCATCCTCATACTTTTGGTTTCCCGGGCTGGCCGGCAGTCACATCATGCGTCACCTCGAACGTGGTTAATCCATGATGTGTCTTTTCCCAGTAGAACGGATTATGAATCAGCTGCCACAGCCCTTTATAGCCGGCCCATGATTGCAGCACCCAGTAAAATGGTACGGTCAACGCCCATGGAATAAGGCCGAAATACCTGCGTTTAAATCCACTGAGCATAAACAGGTAAACCAGCATGCCGTTGGCAACCAGCAGATTGAACAGGGTAATATACAAAACAAAGGATGGAAAATAAGGATCAAAGACCATGGTACTGGTAACCAGCCAGAGTATGTACATCAGAAACAGCACAGGCGTCAGTAACGCACTGACAATCGTACCACCGATAAAAAACTGAAATCCCCAGAAACCTACATGCCCCAACTCGCCATAGAGCTTGATTGGCGTTCGCATATGCACCAGATAACTCTGCATATAGCCTTTCAGCCAGCGCGAGCGCTGGCGAATCCAGTTTGGAATCGAATTATTCGCCTCTTCAAACGTGGTGGAGTTCATGACACCAACCCTGTGACCGGCCTGAGTCAAGCGCACACCAAGATCGCAATCCTCGGTCACATTGTAGGGATCCCAGCCACCCATCTCGCGCAAAATGTCCATTTTAAAGTGATTGGATGTCCCACCCAGTGGGATTGGAATGTGCAATGCATCCAGAGCCGGCAGATAAAAGTCGAACCACAGAGAGTACTCCATGGTAAACATACGCGTAAGCCAGTTCTCGGCCACATTGAAATAGTTTAGTCGCCCCTGAATCACCGCGGTATTGGCCGGAGATTTTCGGAAGGCTATTACTGCTTTTTTCAGCTGATCCGGCTCCGGTGCATCCTCGCCATCATAAATAGTCGCCAACTCACCGCGGCTGAAATGCAGTGCATAATTACAGGCCTTTGGCTTTGTCTGGGGCAACGATTCAGGCACACGGATGATTTCAAAAATGCCTTCCAGTCCCAGTTCCTTGGCTGCATTGATCGTTTCATCATCCTCCTGCTCCAATATCAGTTTGATATCGAGCTTGGAGAGCGGATAATCGAGCGTACGCAGTGCCTGTGCAATATTGGGCAGGGTAGCTGCCTCATGGAACATCGGCAGCAGGACGGTATAGACAGGCAGATCCCGGTCATCCAGAGCCAGCACCTCTTCATCCGTCACAAACTGATCAAAATGCTTCTCTCCCCCGACCCAGCCGAGCACCATACGCAGGCCAAAGTTCAAAAACAGAAAAAGGGATATGCTGAGATTCAGTATGACCAGTGACGGGATCGGCCAGATAGCAAGAACTATTACGGACAACGTCATCCAGACAAACAGGAACAGCAACTGCTTGGAGGTGAACACTTCTGAGGCGGAGTACTGAGGCAGCGCATTGGCCAGCTCATGCACTGCTTTCTCACTGTAGTAGCTGCCACCGATCTCCTGCAACAGCCAGATAATATCAAACTTTGACGTCACAATAAAATCGAACGGCTCGCCAACCGTTTCATCAACGAGCTTCAGCAACTCAGGCGTCACATCGACCACAGCCACCTTCAGCAGGCCGCCTTCGCGACGCCAAGGCATAAACAGCTTCTCCGAATAGACCGAGAGCTTGCTGCGATCAAGCAGTCGAATATCCGGCCTGTTTTGCATCAGGTCCACATGTGGCTTGTCGAAATGATCAGCCAGCGTCTGCCCCATGGCATAAGGACTAACCCAGCCTTTTGCCAGGATAATATCACCGAGCCGACTCCCCCACTCACCCTGAATGTAAATGGCTTCAGTCAGTTTCTCCTCACTCAGCATACCCTTTTCAACGAGCAGGTCGCCTATACGTCCTCGCCTGAAGTGATCAGTCAGCGCATCATAAAAATCAAGCGTGCCGACCATATGAGAGGATAGAATGATGTGCCCCAGGGGGCCGCCTTCCCGTTGCTGCCGCGCAAGCGCCTGCTCGAGTTGTTCGTTGCTGATGAGCCCACGGCTCACCAGCAACTCACCAATTCGAAGCTTTGCAGCCCCTCCCGTCTGAGTCATAAGAGTGCTTACCTGCGCTCATCAAGATGATCCAGCGAATCACCCATATCATGGGCCGCCTGCTGACTCTTCATCTCTTCTGCTGCATAGAATGCATCATCATCCTCACGGGCAGCCTTATTTGCTCTGGACATGCGGTAGAGGTAGACAACAACCATCGTCAACAGGAACCACAGCGCCACCATCAGCCAGAATTTATATTTACCCAGCACATCGAACCAGTCTTCCGCATCCGGATAATAAACCTGAGCCAGCGATGGCTCCGAGCTGTTCATGGTCTTGATCACACCCTGTGAATCAATGAATGCAACATTATCCTCGGCAAGTTCCAGACGATTTGTCACCGGCAACTCGGTATTGTCGGCAGGTACAATCCACAAACCGAAGGATGATGGCGCCCTGACGATTTCAGCCACTGTCACCTTGGTCAGGTTGCTGACATCAAAGTAGGAATCGCCCTTCGGAGTCTGAATCTTGACATGCCCCTTATCAAACCGGACCGGTGCTTCAATACTCTGATCCATCGCAAAGTGACCAACTGCAACAAATGGACCTTCCGGATTGATCACTTCGGATGGAGCGACGAAGTGCAAGCGGTTCTGATCGATGACCAGCGGGAAGTCAGCCGCCAGTCGCGCCATCAGATGCAATACCTGATCGGGGTGAGCAAGATAGGAGGTATCCATATAGGTATCGAAACCGGAGAGGAAGTATCTGGACAGGTCAGCAAATCTGGCAGGTGTGCCGGTCGACTGCTTTTTCACAACCAGAGCACTGTCCGGCGTAACCTGCACATAATCACTCGGCATCACACCATGGCAGTCACCCTCTTCGATATCGTGCTGCACAACCACACGAATCTCATTGAACTGCTTCTGATATTCGGACGGAAGGTTAATCGTAAAATGCTGTTTCATGCCGGTATCGGCAAGACGTGCGGATTTTACCAGTACGTCATTCAGGAAAACATACAGCTCATAATTCGGATCGTCCTTCCAGCGAACCGGCGCCACGATTTCCAGGTTGATGAAATCCGGCTCTGTACCCATAGGTAGCGAGAAGGGGCTGATCATTGTCCGCCAGCTGACTTCCCGGGTAAGGTATTTGACTTCCGTATTCATCCCCAGCGTGGAGAGTGGCAGTGAGTAAAATCCGGCCTCACCTTCAGTGCCCAGCAAGCCACCATGCGCCCGCAGGCTGTCGGGCCTGTAAACGCGATAACGATCACCTGCAGCCAGTATTTTCCAGTTATCATCCAGCAGGTACATCGGCTGCACATCAAAAGGGTCTGTCAGTACAATTGCTGAACGGCCGTTAAAATGTACAAGCATAAGATTATCATCACCGGTGCGGGTGAGGTCCGCACTATCGCCGTCCAAGCCTGTCAGCGCAGCCTTCGGCGCCACGATAATATCACCGATAGCAGGCAAGCGAACCAGCTCCACCTGCTTGCCCTTGTCCGCCAGCAGCGCCATCACAGCCAGCGTCGAAGCAAACTGCTCCTTACTCAACTGCCCGCCTGAAATACTGATCGTCACCTTCTGAGGCAACAAACGCCATGCATCACGGATGGATCTCTCAAACGGCTGGTAGGAAATAGCCAGCGATGACTCCGGCATAATATGCAGGAACACATTGCTCAGTCGATCATCAAAGCAGCGATCGTCCGACATCGGCAGCACGGCACTGACGGTCACCTTCACCAGTTCTCCACGGAAAGCTGAAGAGGGCAACAGCAGATCCATTTCATGCATGCCTGCATCCTTCGGAAGCTCTATCTGCTTATAGGGAATATCATTGATGGAAACGCGAAGGTTGGCAAACTCGTGCAGATCGGGAGACGCACGAAACAGCAGACGCAATGTGCCATTGGTAATGCGGGAATCCAGCGGCGCAGGGAAAAAGAAGGTGGTTGCATGTGCCACGGTTGCACCTTCAAACATGATGCCTTCACGGAAGCCCATGTCCTCCAGGGAAACCTTACGGGTAGCGAAGGGGGTCTCCGGATCAGCTACGACCGGGTCAGGAATATCCTTCACAATAACCTTCGCATTGCTCTTCCGCGCAGCGGACCTGCTCTTGCGATCAGACTTTGAGGCAACGGACTTTGTCGATACCTGCTTTGCAGGTGCCGTGCTAATCTTAGTGGCCGAAGCCTTGCGAACCGAACCGGACTGAACCCAGCCCTGGTCCCCAGTACGTTTTAACGATACAAACACCCACCCGCTTTGACGCTCCATCTCGACCATCTGCTCACCGGGACTCAGCGAAACCAGTCGGGACGCCGTCAACGAAGGGCCTGCAAACAGGACAGACTGGCTTTCTGACACCTCTAGTCGGTCACCGATGTCAGCAAAAGCAGCCTGCGAAAACAGTAGCAGACAAGCTGCAAGCAGCACTCGCCGCGCAAAATTAGCCATCACATGATATGATTTCATAACACCCACCCCTGATTAAACTTCCAATCCAATTTTCAAGCAGCATAAATTACTAATAACGCAAGCAATAGCAATGATTTTCTATATAGCTCTCAAGCAACCCCGGCCTTTCACGCCTGATTTACTGCAAGTCGAATCTGAGCATAGCACACAATCCCGCATTGATCGATGCGCGCTTGCGACCGGGCCACCGCTACATACCCACACATATCCCATGGTATTTCACCTGCTAATCAGCCCGAGACCACCTGAAGAAACCGAAAAAATTATAGCAATATACACTTATATCCCAACGCGACGGCCATGCAGCCACTATGATGGCCTGCTCGACTCGCATCAACGCCGCATCTTCTCTCTCATCACATTGAACGACGGCATAGCCGGCGCCTGATCAATCACCGCAGGCTCGTATGCCAGCAGCTGCGGTACCCCACGCTTTCCGCGCAACCCCATGGCCACATGCCGGGCAGCAGCAACAGTCAGCCGTGCCAGCGCATCACGACTCTCCTGAGGGTGAGCCAACAGCTCTTTCACGCTTGCATAGGAAACACCGGGACCCGACAGCGTCAGCTGATTTATTTTCCCCTCGAGCACTGACGCCATTTTAACAACAGAATCATCCATACCAATAGCAAATCGATCCCTGTAAAGCACCTCGCGTGTGTCCGGCTGGATCAATTCGGCAGATACATATGCAGAAGGAATATAATCACTCTCCAGCCCGCTTGAAACAAAACCAACCTGCTTAAAGCGAATCCGCAAGATACCATCCGTCCGATGGCGCAAAGCCTGCTGACTAGGCTTGAAGTAGTCCCAGTACTTTCTGCCCGAAGCATGCAACGTGTACCCCATCGAGGCGACTTCCTGCTTCAACGTCTGCCTGAATAGCTGTGTGCAGGCATCATGAACCTGACCAGCCTCCCTCTCGTAACTGGCGCTGTTTTGTGCAACGACTATGTTATCCAGCAACATACCCGAACTTCCCATAATCATAAAAACCGGATTCAACTGGCGTATCATCAGGATGCTATCCACTTCCAGACTGGCCAGTTCGATCGTATGCACCGGCCCTGTCAGCACAGGCTGCAGCCCGTTCTTGCCTGAGCAGGAGGCCAGCAACAGCAAGGCAAAGCCTGGCAACACCCACCTGATCAGAAACACACAAGCTCTAACAGTTTTATTGATTTCGACACCCCTTCCCTACTTTCTTGAAGGCGCAAGCATATATGCACAGGCCTCGGTCGCAAGCTGATATTACCATAGAGCCTCTTGCAAAAGTCTTCAAACCTGCTGAATTAAGCCTCTGAGAAGAGGCGAAAAAACTCCCTTCTGGTAGGGTAAGTCATCGA
>PFXI01000029.1 GCA_002791575.1 Zetaproteobacteria bacterium CG_4_9_14_3_um_filter_54_145
GCTTGCTTCGTCCGAAGCACGGGTTGCGGAACCACCATTATATCAATGGGTTAGGCGGGGCTCACCTCTTTTTATGAATTATTCAGGCTATATGTGGCAAGAGTATGATGAGGCGTTAAAAGTTGCACAAATATCTGAACAGTATCTCAAATATTCGATTGCGATGCTGCACACCGTGGAGCATCACTTCTACCATGCACTGATTCTATGCGCTATTTACGATACGGGGCGGAATAAATCATATTTGAAGAGCGCGCGCAAAATACTTAAAAAATTCGACGATTGGGCCGTTCTCAATCCGGCCAATTTTTCACATAAGGCATTGCTTATCCGTGCTGAAATTGAACGGGTGAGCAACGGCGGTTGGGACGTGGCGGAATTATATGCAAGGGCTATAACGTCGGCTGATCAAAATGGTTTCATTCAGATCAAAGCCATGGCCAATGCGCTGGCGGGTAACTTCTTCACCGCAAAAAAAATCGAAGTGGCAGCGCACGCTCATTTTAATGAGGCATATTATGGCTATCAGCTCTGGGGTGCGCATGGCATCGCTGATAAATTGGCACGAACATTCCCTGCTATTGCCAGCAAGCAGTCAGTCATCAGTAATGATAAGGATGCCACCAGCTTTACCGCTAGCAGTAGAATAACGACAGGTGCGGCCTCCTCAGTGTCAGGCAAATACAAAAGTACGAGCCTGGACATGGAAACCATCATCAAATCCACACGTGCCATCTCAAGTGAAATCAATCTCTCATCGCTACTACAAAAACTTATGAGCATCATGATTGAGAATGCAGGTGCAGAAAAAGGATGTTTCATTCGGCTTGTAGATGGAAGGCTACTGCTGGAAGCGGAAGGTTTTATTAACCAGAAAGAGGTGACCATATTAGGTGCTCTCCCACTCAATAACACAACTGTGCCTGAGTCGATCATTCAATACACAGCCCGTGTAGGAGAGAGCATCATGCTCGATAATGCGCAATCTGATGTGCGATTCTGGGATGACCCATATATTGCAGCTGTTCAACCCAAATCACTGCTCTCTATGCCGGTTAGTCATCAGGGTGAAATTAAAGGGGTGGTTTATCTGGAAAACAGCCTGATTAGCGGTGCGTTTACGCCAGGTCGACTCGAGCTGTTGCAACTGCTCTCAACGCAGGCTGCTATTTCAATAGAGAACTCCCTTCTCTACAGCAGTATGGAAGAACGGGTGAAAGCGCGGACAGTTGAGCTTTCTCTGTTGGCTGAAAATCTGGAAGAGGCCAACCGATTGCTGGAAGAGATTACGCTTACCGATGCTTTGACGCAGATATCCAACAAGCGACACTTTCAGCAAGTCTATGAAAATGAGTGGAGCAGAGCCGTCCGCTCGGGTACACATCTTACACTAATGCTGATCGATATTGATTGTTTCAAGCTCTATAACGATACCTATGGACATGTAGAGGGCGACCGCTGCCTGAAACTGGTAGCCGGTGCGCTAAGCAGTGTGGTTTGCAGAGCCGGTGATCTGCTAGCCCGCTTTGGAGGAGAAGAGTTTATTATTCTCCTTTCGAATTCCAGCCAGAATGAAGCAGCGTTAATAGCCAAACGATTGGTTGATAGTGTGTTTGAACTGGCAATTCCGCATGACACATCTCTAGCTGAGAATGTTGTTAGCATCAGCTTAGGCTTGGCTCACAGGGCTCCTCAGAAAGAGGAGGAGCCTCTGGCATTTATTCATGATGCGGATCAAGCGCTGTATCGAGCAAAAACAAGTGGCCGCAATCGTTTTTGTGTTTGATTTATTCAGCTGCGCGTAATGTAGAAGATGTCAGATACTATCTTGATAACTCTCGTCAACTTATTGTTTGACACAGAAGTATGCTAAATTGAATGCCCGGAATTGGCCCGGACTGTGTGAAAACACTGATCATTAATGGTATGATTATCTCACAACGCCTTGTGAGGTATTTTCATGAAGCGATTTGTTTTGGGAGAAAGCCGCAGCCAAAGCACTTTGTTTCCTGAGTTACTGGACGATTATGTCAGTGAGGACAATCCTGTTCGAGTGATTGATGTCTTTGTCGATGAGTTGGACATGCGTGAATTGGGCTTCAAGGGTGTGGACCCGAAAGCGACGCATTGAGCGCGAAAGTCAGCGCCATGTTGAGGTGATGTGGCTGACCGGGTCGGTTGATGCCGGATTTCAAAACGATAGCAGATTTCCGCAAAGATAATGGTAAGGCGATACAAAACGTCTGCCGCGAGTTTGTGGTGTTATGCCGGAAACTGAAGCTTCTCACTGAATCGATGGTTGCCATCGATGGCAGTAAATTCAAAGCAGTGAATGCCAGGGACAAGAACTTTACCCAAGCCAAAATGAAACGTCGTCGAATGGATGATATTGATAAAAGCATCGCCGAATAGATGCGCCAACTTGATACGCAGATCGACAGGAAGAACGGATACGACAAGCAGATACAGTCAGGCTGAAAGATAAGATTGCCGAGCTGAAAGACGAGATGAAACAGCTCAAAAAGTTGAAGGCAGAAATGCTGGCTCAACCGGATAAGCAAATATCACTGACAGATCCCGATGCCCGCTCCATGAAAACCAGAGGCAATGGCATTGTAGGCTATAACGTCCAGACAGCAGTTGATGTTAAGAACCATCTGATTGTGGAACATGAAGTCACAAACAATGGCAGCGACCGAGGGCAGTTATCCAGCATGGCAAAGAAAGCCCGTCAGAGCATGGGACTGGAGAAGTTAGAGGTTGTTGCGGCTCGTGGCTACTTCAAGAGTGAGGAGATCAAAGCATGCGACGATGCAGGCATCATAACGTATCTCCCGGAAGCAATTACATCGCGCGGCCGAAAGAATGGAAAGTTCACCAGGCAGGATTTCCGTTATTTACCTGAGGCTGATGAATACCTATGCCCATCTGGTGAACGCCTGTACTGGCATTTCACAACCAAAGAGAACGATCTGGATTTACATTGCTACTGGAGTTTTGCTGCCTGCTCTTCATGTTGAATAAAGCAGCAGTGTACAACCTCGCCCCAGCCACGCCGAATCAGGCGCTGGGAACATGAGTCGGTGTTGGAAGCAATGAAGCTCAGGCTTAAATTGAAAGTTGATGCTATGCGCATACGCAGAGAAACGGTTGAGTACCCCTTTGGAACTATCAAGGCATGGATGGGCGCAACACACTTTCTGACCTGTACTCTGGAGCGGGTCAGTACGGAAATGAGCATGCATGTGCTTGCCTACAACCTGAAACGGGCCATCAACATGATGGGCGTCAGAGAGCTGGTTCAGGCAATTCGGGCTTAAGGCCCCTTGCCACCCTTTAAATCTATCGGAATCCGACATGATGAAGCATGGCAAACCCCAAATTCTTTCGCAGATCGATATTAAAAACAGCATACCCAAAAAAAACCGTGCAACCTCAGTCTTCAATGCCGGAGAAAGTACGATTTAATCTCCAACCCGTGTTTTCACACAGTCTGGGCCGGAACCGGTCATTCAAATCAATCGAGTCTGTCTGACTCCATTGATCCGAAGACGTCTAAAGAGATAAGGAGAGAGCTTGCCTGTTAACTGGCTGACGCTCAGGTTTGTTTGATAAACAGCTAACTGTCCAAGCAAGCCGATGGCAGCCGCCAAGGCTGCGTCACCCAAACCAAAAGGGCTCGGAAGAGCCCCTTTTTTGCGCTTCTTACGTAGCAAACAGGTCACTCGCCATCCATACGTCCGGCTTCGACTACTGCCGGTTTTTCAAGCTATCCGGCATACCGCCCCCCGGAGCGCATCGTGGCGGTTAATTTCAGTCTTCTAATTTAGGGAAGAGGGATTCGCAAAGCGTGGGCCAGTTTTTTACCCAGGCAGGAATATCATCACCGGGTAGCGGACGGGAGATAAAATAACCCTGCACCTGATCACAGCCCAGAGATGCAACCAGATTCCAGTCATCCAGCGTTTCCACTCCTTCAGAGACAATTTTCATGCCCAGCTTCTTGGCCATCATGATGGTTGACTCAAGAATGGCTCTGGTTCGTTCATCGGTAGCAGCCCCCTGCACAAAGCTACGATCAAGCTTGAGTTCATCAAATGGCAGGTCACGCAACTGGGTCAGGTTGGAGTGCCCCGTACCAAAGTCATCGATAGAAAGGCTGATTTTCTTCAGTCGCAATCGCAGCAGTACATCGAGTGGACCGATCAGGTCTTCCATCAGTCGGCTCTCAGTGACTTCAAGCTGAAACTGCAGGGCACTACCCTCCGATTTGTTCAGGTATTCGCCTATCCGCTCGGGAAAAGTCAGGTCATACAGGCTGTCCATGGATACATTCACAGCCACCTTCAAATTCACACCCTGTCTGCGCCACTCTGCTTCCGTAGCAACCGCTTTCTCCATGAGTAAAAAGGTTAAATCATCGATCATACCGTGCTCTTCGGCCACCGGGATAAACTGATCGGGAAAGATCATACCCTCCGTTTTACTGGGCCAGCGGACCAGTGCCTCGACAGCCACCACCTCTTTGCTGACGATATCTATTTTAGGTTGAAACCAGGGCACCAGCTCGCCGGCTTTAATTGCAGCGGCCAGACTCTCCGGGGTAACCAGGTTTGGCGCTGAAGCGCCTGTTTTTCTGAGTACACTGCCGGCCTTCGCTAGTAACACAGAGAGTTCATCCAGCTTAAGTGGTTTGGATACCGCTCCGAGCACCGACAGGTTTCTGGCTCTGGCCAGCGATTCCGCCATATTCAGTGTGCGGCTGTCTTCGCCACTGAAAAGTACAATATCGCCTTCAAACCCTCTTTCATCAAACTGGCGCAGCAGTTCCACGCCATCTACGTCGGGCATGTTGAGATCGCTTAACACTAATCCTACAGGAGGATCTGCAGTGTCAATAAAACCCAGCGCCTGTAGCGCATTCTCCGCCGTAAATACATTTTTAAAACCCAGCCGGTCAAGCATGAAGGCTGTTGTTTCAAGAATGAATGGCTCATCATCAACCACCAATACAGACATACCGGACAGAAGTGATTTCATGATGTTCCTCTTCCCAAATCTCTTTCAATATAGCGATCAATCCACGCTTTTACTTCATGGTACCTTGCAATAAAATCATCCATACCTGCTTCGATTGCCTCCATGTTATCCGTCTTGCCCGCTGCTTCCATGGTCTCGCAACTGTTGGCTAAATGATGTGCTCCGACTGTTTGCGTATTCCGGTGAAGTCGGCACCTGATTCCAGTCGAACGCGACACCCTATTCCGGTGAAGTCGACACCCCCTTTGGGAGCCTGTTGCTGATC
>PFXI01000009.1 GCA_002791575.1 Zetaproteobacteria bacterium CG_4_9_14_3_um_filter_54_145
GAATTAGTGATGAAACAATCGCCTCCACCAAAACGACAACCAACTGAAAATTTAAACCAACTGAGCCTGATCAATGTTTAACCGGACAGCAGTGGAAAACAGCTTATGTTGGACGTCAACTTTCGCCAATTCATTGTCACTCACTACCACCTCCTTTTTTAGCAAACGGTACGCCCATGCTGCTTCTGTTTGGGCATCATAGGACTTGTTGTCGTGCTGAAAGCATGTGGCCAATACTTGGGTTAATCTATTTAACCCGATTGCATCTATGATTTCCAACTTTTGTGCGGCTGATAGTTTGGATGTCTCATATTCAGTACAGCACGCATCAAGAATTTCTCGAATATAAAAGCGCTGTGATGTCTGTTGGTCGACGATATAAAAATCATCAATGCCATAACCTTTGCGATCCATGCTATCTCTCTCCCTTTATCACCTACCAAAATAATTGCATTTATAGCATCAAACTACTACCAGCGGCGTCAACAAGCAGGCACATATGGGTTCAATATCCGATTTAGAGGATGAGGCTATGTAAGTTCGCTCTGATTGAGGCGGCAGATTATTCCGTACAGCTATTAAAAAATCGGCATAATCTAGAAACATTACTTCCGGTGATGTCGCTATCAATAAAATGGCTCTATCCAGTTGCGACTGGCGGCTAACCCCCTTCATTATTTTACCGGCCATCGAGAATACATCGCCACTGATAGCCCCAGCTGTTGCCGTCAGTTTCCAGTCAGACGGACCTTGAATATATTCCTTCCAACTGATCTCATCCGCATCACCTAACCGGTAGTCCTCTTCCAGCATGGAAACAAACAAACTGACATCCATTTTATCACCATACACTCTGATCACAGAGCCATCCGGTAATGACAGTAATATAACGCCTGCATCCTTATCCATCAGACATCCCCAGTAGTTCAAATGCATCTGTCATTGAGGTGCCTTCAGGAGCATGGCGAATTAGATAATCATTGTAACACAGCACCCGATGCGCCATACCATCGAAACCGGCCAGAGCCTCTTCAGCTAACGTCACTCGCTTGCATTCAAAAGAAAATGGCATGACAAGCACCATCACAACCTGTTTGCCCATGGATAGAAACTGATCACATAAAAACTGCGATGCCCAGGTGCCGGTAGCACCACCCAATCCAGCCAGCAGAAATATGACATCCTGTCTCTGAACCATTGCTTCCAGTTCCCCCATATGCTCTTTTATGGATGCCATCACCTGTCCCTGATGATTTGTAGCGGACAGTTCCGCCAGAAAGATATGCTGCTGAATGCCTGTTGCTTCCTTCAGTCGGGTGCTATCCCGATTCACAGCAACCGTACAAGCCGATGTTGGCAAATATTTCAGCCAGGATTCCAGCATATTCATACCACAGCCACCAATACCCATGTATGCTGCCGTCACAAGCTGGGCAGATTTCCAAGTCCTCTCATTCATCACTTTCACCAGTCTCTTTTTGAATGAAGTCATTCAATTGAATCGGTACTTCTGCCATGTCACATCTCCTGCTGATATGGCAAGGATAAGAGCAGTTACGTCATCTGATGTCGCACTGGCATATGGCGGCTTCCACTCAAAGCCAAGGATGCTTAGCCTAGCCCGATGCCCGTTGTCTTCCGATGGATTTTTTCCGGCTGCCTGAGCCGCTCACTGGTGACTATGTCAGCCCTGCTGGCAATTTTTGTCATTATCGAATCGTTTGATAAGGCCCGCTTCCTCGGGCATGGCCTGGATGCAGGCCTGATGATCGAATACATGGTGCTGAAAATCCCGTTCATGATATCGGAATTCATGCCTATTATCGTACTGATCGGGGCCAGCGTCTATCTGATCGAACTCTCCCGCAATCAGGAGGTCGTTGCCCTGCGGGCGGCGGGACTCGGCATCAACAAGGTGCTGCTACCGTTGTCATCTGTCGCAATCCTGGCTGCACTGACAAGCTTCATGATCGGAGAGTGGATCACACCCATCACCAACCAACGGCTGGACAATATTGAACAGGTGCATATCCAGCACAGGCAGAGTGCGCAACAGGGTGTGCAATGGCTCAAGGATGGGCACCGTTTCTTTCGTCTGACTCCGCTGGCCGATCACCAGTTCGCGCTGCTCATGATCAAGACCGACCCGCAGGGTGTATGGCTACAACGCGTTGACAGCGCCATCGCCAGTTACAGTAATAATACATGGCATCTGAATGAGGCGAAGATCAGCTCGCCTTCGGATGATCAGGTGATGCATGTAGAAACGCGCGAGAGTATGGAGATCAAATCTGTCGTTGGTCCCGAGACAGCCGATCTGCCCATCCCCCGCCATATGGACTTTTCCCAGCTCTACCACTACATCGATAGTTTGAAGCACGCGGGGCTCGGCGCCGGCACCTACGTCTATGCCCTGCATCGGAAATTTTCGGCTCCACTGGCCTGTCTGTTGATGGTGATTATGGCAACGGCCCTGTGCATGCACTCCGGCAGCCGCAGCAACCGCGCGTCCTGGGGTATGCTGTTCTCCATCTCGCTGGGGCTGCTGTTTTATGTACTTGGCAACGCCGGCTACCTGCTGGCTGCAGGCAACCGCATACCACCGGCATTTGCAGCCTGGTTACCCAGCCTGATATTCGGTGGTTCGGCACTGTTCCTGTTACTCAAACGCGAAGGCCACTAGAAGCAAAATACTGAATCAAAAGCTTTCACCGCAGAGGACGCAAAGGAAAAACAGTAATCTTAATGGTGAGATTCTTCTGCCATATTCTTTATGAGCACAGGAAAAGTTCAGCTCCAATACCTACTACAGCCTGCGATCTATTTATGCCTTTCCTCTGCGTCCTCTGCGGTGAAAAGGTTTAAGGCTTCAGACCTTGAGCAAGGCAGCAACCTGCGGATGCAGATCAGGGTTGGCTGCAAGAATATCGCCTTTATTCAGATCAATCGTACCGCTATCAAGACCTGTAGCCATGCCACCGGCTTCCTGCACCAGCAGATAGCCGGCAGCAATATCCCACGATTTCAGTCCGGCTTCCCAATACGCATCGAGACGACCGGCAGCCACATAAGCCAGATCCAGCGCTGCTGATCCACCCCGGCGAAAGCTATCCATAGAGCGCATGCAGGCATCCATGCGTTGCTGATACAGATCAATGGTGTCGCGCTGGTAAGATGGCAAACCGGAGGCAAAGACCGCGTGTTCAATGCGTTTTTCATGACTTACGCGCAGGCGCCTGCGATTGAGAAATGCACCGCCGCCATTACGTGCTTCAAAGGTTTCATCCCTGATCGGATCATGAATCACGGCCAGCATGGGCTTGCCGCCCTTCCAGGCAGAGATCGAGACTGCAAAGTGGGGATAGCCGTGAATAAAGTTACTCGTTCCATCAAGGGGATCAACATACCACTGAATAGCTGCATCCGGATTTACCGAACGCTCCATCTCTTCGCCAATGATGCCGTGGTCCGGATAATGTTTGGAGATCTCCCTGACAATCAGTGCTTCTGCGCTCTGATCCACATCGGTCACATAATCGCGGTCAGACTTCTGTCTCACTTTAAGATCAGCGCGTTCATCATAGGCGCGGGCAATTAAATCTCCCGCCTTTCTGGCAGCCCTAACGGCAACGTACAACATGGAAAAACTCCTGACCTAACTCTATATCGAATGCGATGATAGTTGGCCGCGAACTTTATCACATGATCTGCGAAAAGGCAGCGCCAGATACCAAAGCCTGTGCATTGGCGCTTTCGTGCCTGGCCTGCCGCCGTTACCATAGTGACCCAAGGGAGGGCGATTGTGAAACAACAAATCATTCATGACTGGCTACTCAAAGGTCTCCAGCTGACAGGAAAATCCCTTACCCGGACCCAACTTGAGCAGGCATGGGCGCGTATGTTTTTTGCAGCTGCCGGACTGCTCTATACCTGGCTGCATGGCAGCAGCTTTGCCCAGTATGGCTCTGTTTTTCTGGCAGTCGCTGCGTGCTATTTTCTCTATACCGGCCTGACGATCCTCACCATCCCCCGCTATCCGCTATCTGCCTTTCGTACCATCACATCGCCAATGCTAGATATCTTTGTTGTCAGTTTTGCCATGCTGGTTGATGGTGGTCAACACAGCGGCATCTATTTTATCTATCTGGTAATCATTTTCGGCAACTGCTTCCGCTTCGGCAATGCCATGCTGCTCTATACGCAGGGACTCTCCCTGATCGGCCTGCTCGCCATGACGGCTTTTGTCTATGGCTGGCCCCCGAACGGGATCGATCTGTCGCTGTTGTGCTGGCAACTGGCCACGCTGCTGGCTCTTCCTGCCTATGTTTATCTGATCGGCCAGAATGCCGAAGACGCCATCAAAGCCAGATATGAAGCTGAAAAATCGTCATTTAATCTGCTCGATAAAGGACCGGTGCCCGTCTTTACATTTGAACTCGATGACGCCGACCGTCCATGCGTCCTGTACGCTAACAAGGCCACCAATGTGCTGTTCGGGCATCGCCATACCATGCTGGTCGGCGAATATGTCGATACACTGGTATTACCGGAAGACCGGGATGAGATGGTGCGCTTTTGTCTGGAGACACTGGCCATGGAGGAGTCGGCAGGAGAGAGAGCTGTCAATCACCTCTATATCAGGGGTAAACAGAGCTCGGGGAACATGCTTAAACTGACATGCACCGCTATCCGCATGAACTGGCAAAATCGTTGGATCGGTGTCTGTTTCATGCTGGATATTACACAGCGGGAGCTGCTGCAGGAGCAGCTGGAGGCCGTTCACAAGCGGGGTTACATGTCCACCATGGTGGCCGGCATTGTGCATGATTTCCGCAATGTACTGAATAATATGATCGGTTATGCCGAACTGCTGCATATGAGCAGTGTCGATGCTGATAGCCGCATGCAGCTTGAGGCCATTATGGCCGCAGGAGATCGCGGCTCGGAGATGATTACGCACCTGCTGAAACTGAGTAAAAGGCAGGATTCCGAAATCGCCACTGTCAAAACATCGAGCCAGATGCTTACCGGACCGCTGGAAAACATTATCGGCCTCACCCGCCTGCAGATGCCTGCTCATATTCAGCTGGTTTGCGAGATAAAAAAACCGCTGCCGGACGTGGCGATCAGCGTCATTGAGGTAGAGCAGATATTATTAAACCTGATCAATAATGCCATGCAGGCGATGACATCGGCAGGTAAAATTTGTATCCGCATCGGCAACGATCAACAACACCGGTTGGCTTCCGCCGAGCAGGGCGCACTCTCTATACGTGTCAGCGATGACGGACCCGGTATCGCCAGTGAAAATCTGGACAAGGTCTTTAAACCATTCTGGACCACCCGCAGCGACACGGGCGGATCCGGCCTTGGCCTGGCCATGGTACAGCGTATCGTCAAACGCCATCATGGCACCATCACCATAGACTCGGTCACAAATCAGCAGACTACGTTCAGCATCCACATTCCGCCCTTCCAGGGAGAAGCAACGGCAACAACAGAGACGCCCCTTATCCCTGCTGCCATACAGAGTCCGGCGCCTGCACCCTGTCACTGTCTGTTGGTGGATGATGCCCCTGATATCCTGAAAATACACAAAGCCATGTTATCACGCATGGGACACAGTGTGGATACGGCTGAGAACGGTCAGCAGGCTCTGGCCCTGCTCAATACCCATGGCCAGACGTACGATCTGCTCATCACCGACTACCGCATGCCTGTCATGGACGGGCTGGAGCTGATTGAACAGATTCGCATGCTGAACATCGATATGCCGATCCTGATGGTTACCGCTTACGGTGAGGACCGCAACCTGCAACGGGCAGGTCAGTATGGCGCCATGTTGATAAGTAAGCCGGTCACAATAGCCAGACTATCGCAGGCTATTGGCGCCGCCATGCAGGCGAAAAGAGATCCGAAAACCTAGTTATAGCGTGCCGTTCACTGGCGCGTCAGGTCTCGCTCTCACTATCCGGATCCGGATCCGGAGCAGCAACACCTGCTTCATCGACCGGCGATAGCGGGACAAAATCTTCAGCCGGCAGCTCCAGCGCTAGGGACGCGGCAGAGAGATCGCGCTCTGCTGGCTTCGGCATTGCACAGGCCTGCTCGGCAACAATATGGCTGAAGCCGCCCTTACCCAACTGGGCAAGTGTCAGCGAACCACCCCATACGCAACCGGTATCCAGCCCCAGCACATGCGACTGGTTGGAAACCAGGCCATTCGCGGCCCAATGGCCGTAAACCACATTGCAATCGCCACGCCAGGCGAGCCGGCGATGTTTGAACCAGGCTCTCTCCTTTTTGTTACCACTTGCACCCGTGCGTACATTCCAGTTGAAATAACCATCCTGAGTACAGTAGCGCGTACGCGTAAACACTGCGGTAGTGAACAGGGTGCGTGCGGGATCATCCTTGGCAGGCTCCGAAACAGGAAACTTCTGATGATGCAGTTGATGACAGAACTCCTGCCATCCGTCACTCCGCAGTCGGGCTTCAATCGCACACGCTCTCTTTTCCGCTTTTTTCAGCGACCAGCGAGGATGCAGACCGGCATGCACCATGCACCAACCCAAATCCGCATCATAATGCAGCAGCGGACGAAATCTCAGCCACTCAATCAGCTCATCGGTATCCGGCGCATTGAGCACATCAGTCAGCGTATCGCGTCGATACGGTTTGGCTCCGTCAACCTGCTCCAACAGATGCAGGTCGTGATTGCCGAGCACACAGACACAGGCATCCCCCAGCCCTTTGAGAAAGCGCAGCGTGTTAAGCGAGTCAGGACCACGGTTGACCAAATCTCCGGCACACCAAAGCGTATCTTCGGCCGGATCAAACGCGACGCTATCGAGCAGGTCTCTGAGTTGTTGGTAACAGCCCTGAATGTCGCCAACGGCGTACACGGCCACGGGCTTACTCTCCGTCCACTGCAGCCAGTAGTTGCGGGATAAAGGCGCTGAATTCGGCAGACATCATGGCAAAGTCGGCATCAAAACGTGCAGCTTCATCATCGCCCCCCTGATCACCGGCCTCATCCACAATCGCTGTATCAAACTTCATACGCTTAACCGACAGATCTTCACTGAGCACAAATGAGATACGCTCGCGCCAGGTCAGTGCAAGCTTGGTCACGGTCAGCCCTTCACTCACATGCGCCCGCACTTCATCCGACATCACATCGATATTACGGCATCGTACCACCGCACTGCTACCGGCATCGTGCAGCTCGCACTCCTCACCGAAGGCAAAATCCTCAGGCAATGAACCGGCATGCATCAACCAACCGGTCATGGCCGCTTCCGGCGACTGTTCGGTGGATGGCATCACCACCGGCAATGTAGTCAGCGCCTTGTTCAACGCTTCAATCACTTCATCGGCCTTGCGCGCGCTCGAGGCATTGATAACCAGCCAGCCTGAGGCAGGCAGGATACAGCCATAGGTATGACTGGCACGGACAAAGGCGCGCGGCATCAACTCGGTGAGTATCTGCTCACGGATTTCACCCTTCTCCTTGCGGCCGGGCGAGCGCCCCGCTTCTTCGATTTCAAGAATTTTTTCTTCAACCAGCTCACGCACAAGCGATGCAGGCAGAACCTTGTCCTCACGGCGCAGACAGAACATCAGGTTACCGGCTGTTTCATGTACCAGCATCTGACCGCTCTTGCCCAATGGGGCCGACCAGCCGCTGCTGGCCATTTCCATCTGCCCGCACGGGCGCGCCTGACGCTTTTCCAGCTGCTCATGCAGCTGCTGGCCGGTGAGGGTGAACGGCTCTTCAAAACGGTAGAACTGGATATTTTTAAACCACATGTAGTATCCCTTATGAATAATGTGCGCCAATTCGGCAACAGCTTGAACTATAGCCCAATGACGGCATAGCGCACCCATTCGTATCATCTTTATGTATCGGCAAATCTGATCGCATAACGATCAGTATCACTATCCGTTTCAAGTTAAGCATCGATATTGCATCATAACGGGCCGTTATATTTTTCCGGCGCGGCGCAATGTAGCAAAACCCGAAACCATCACAATGACTTTCATCACAGCTTTTCCGCCAGGTCATACTTTCACCCCTGCCCTTCGGGATGCATACGGGAGATCCTGCTGCACCCCGATCGGAAAAATAACCACACGCGCGTCGCATACACATGATCTGGAAAAGTGGACAACAGATGTGATTGATAGCAATCCAACTGCTGCAGGAAACGGCTCATAGAAAGCGGGTAAACCCTCACGATCAACATATGTCCGGTAATCAGCGCGTAACAGACAGCGCCATCCCACCCCAGTGCAATTGCCGCTACAGAGACACGCTATGGCGCATTCAGCTTCAGTTCAGCTTTCCATCGCAATCTCCGCGCCATTGCATAAGTTCAAAGGAGTCACACGAATGACCGGTACATTAAAAATCGCAGCGGCCTCAGCCATCATGCTTGCCTTCACATCTGTTGCACAGGCATCCGAGCCTTATGTGGGCGTGGGTATTGGTGCCTTTAACCTGGGAAGCGGCGTCACCAAAAAAGCTGTAGCCGGCGGTTACCTGCAGCTGGGCGATGATTTCTCGGAATATCTGGGCGGAGAAGTCCGTATCGGCACAACAGGCAGAACAGGCGAAGAGCTGACACTGCAGCCACGCATGAAAATTGAATATTATGGCGCCGCATTTCTGAAGCCACGCTATCAGTTTAATGAGCAGTGGACAGGTTATGCACTGCTGGGTGTTGCCACTGTGCGCTCCAGCTACAGTGAAGCGGGGCTTGCGATACAGAAGAAAACACGCACCGGTTATGCATATGGTCTGGGTGTGCAGTACCGGGCAACTGACAGCTATAGTCTGGGTCTTGAGTACTCACACATGCTGAGCAAGCCCAAGACAAATGCAGCTGCAATCAAAACCAATTTTCAGGGTCTGGAAGCAAGCTCGCTTTCCGTCAGCGCCAGGTATCACTTCTGATACCTGCCTAAAGAATCAGCTGCATCCTTTCCCAACCCCTCCTCCCTCCCCGGGAAAGGTGCCTGATAATGGCGGAAGCTTCGGCTTCCGCCATTTTTTTGCTTCATCACACCGATTAGCGGAACATTTACTACAAGATCCTGTTAAGCGTGAGCGTTCTGCACGGGTATTACCCCGTTAGCAGACTGCCAATCCGGCAAGTTTAAACCCGACAGTCACAGGCATGCACCGGCTACGCCTGTGCATCCTGCACGTCACAGAGGAGCAAGCGCCGGCACACCCGGCGCACGATAGTTCAAAGCGCGTTACCGCAGAGAAAAGCAAGATCATGAAGGAGAAGACCTTAATACTGTTATCGCAACCGGGGCATCGGTGCTGTGCCAGAGACCCTGTTCATAGACTTCGACTTTCCTCTGCACTTCTTTACGCCAGGCTGAGTTGCGCTTGCGCAAGAGATAATGGCCCAGGGTAACCCTGAGGTGAAAAGCTTTTGACTTTAAAGTTATTGGAAGCGATGAACCTTTTATGGCTGTGGCAGGATTATCGTCACCTTCAATCCGTGCAACTCTGCAGAGCGATCCAGCACAATCTCTCCCGCATAGGCGGCAATCACTTCATTGACGATAGCCAGTCCCAGGCCATGGCCGGGCTTGCTTTCATCCAGTCGGGTACCGCGCACCAGCAGATCCTTATATGCGCCTTCGTCGATGCCGGGGCCATCGTCAGCAATCTCGATCACAAGCTTGCCCGGCTCACGACGCATGCCACAGTGGATCTCTGTCGCCGCCCATTTGCAGGCGTTCTCCAGCAGGTTGCCGAACACCTCCAGCATATCCTCCCGATCTGCTGCGACCGTTAAACCGGCAGCGATATCGAGCCTGATATCTATGTCGGGAAATATCTGTTTCAACATGCGGGTTAAGTCGTCCAGATCCAGATATGGATCGGCCCAGCTGCCTCCGGGAGCGTGACCGGCAGTTCTGGCACGCGCCAGCTCCCGATCAATACGCTGTTCAACCTGCTGCAGCTGCAGCTGCAGCAGGGCCGCATCTTCGCTCTGCGGCTGACGCTGCATAATCTGCCCTATGACGGAAAGCGGCGTCTTCAGCGCATGCGCCAGATCACCGAGCGCATGACGGGAGCGCTCCAGCCGCATGCCGATCAACTCCACCAGTCTGTTGATCTCCTCCACCAGAGGCATGATCTCACTCGGTGTGGTATCCATGCTCACCCGCTCGATCTCGCCCTTTTCCAGTTGGCTGAGCTGCTTGCGAATGCGCTGCAGAGGCCTTAATCCATTTTGCACCAGCCAGCCCTGCAACAGCAGCAATGCCAGTACAGCCACTGCGGCAAACAGCAGCAGATGACGTTGAAAATCGCCAGTAGTCTGTTCAATATGGGAGATATCTTCCGCTACGCGTATCTCCACGCTCTGATCATACAGCGATACCGTTTGCGATATCGCCAGCAGGTGCTGTCCGACCGGACCCGGCATATCCCGATCCACCGCAGCGTGTTGTGCGGGCATTTTCTCATCCCAGAGCGAGCGGGAATAGAGCGTGATGCCTGCAATGGTGATCTGATAGTAATGACCTGAAAATGGCCGCTGATAGATTTCAGGGATTCGGACCGGATCAAGCACAGGATCTGCCGGCGGCTGCCATTTCAGTGCCGACAGCAGTGACTCCTGATCATGTTTCAGTCGCGATATCAGGTTCTGCTCGCTTAAGGCTTCCACCTCCCAGCCGATCATCAGCGTCTGGGCGAGAAAGAAGAGCGCCAGACTGGCCGCCAGGCTGAGAATCAGTCGGTTATGCAGTGAATACATTAACGTCCGGCTTCCAGGGCATCCGGATTAAGGAAATAGCCTTGCCCGCGCCGGGTGCAAATCACCTCTTTACCCAGCTTTTTTCTTAACCGGCTGATATAGACCTCAATCACATTACTCTCTTTTTCATCATTGAAATCATAAACGTGTTCCACCAGATGCGTGGCAGAAAATACCCGCTTGGGATGCAGCATCATATAACGCAGCAACCTGAATTCGATACCGGTTAGTTCAATGTCGCGTTGATCATGCTCATCGTTCCACATTGCCGACTGACTCTCTTCATCCAGCTGCAGCTGCCCTATGATGATTTTCGCCCCGCTTACACCCGAGGAGCGGCGAATCAGCGCCTGCAGGCGGACCAGTAGCTCTTCAAAGTGGAACGGCTTGGTCAGATAGTCATCCGCGCCTTTTCTAAAGCCTTCCACCTTTTCATGCCAGGCGCCGCGTGCGGTCAGAATCAGTACGGGGATAGCGATCTGTTTTGCACGCCATTGCGCCAGTATATCCAGCCCCGGCATATCCGGCAGGCCCAGATCCAGAATGATGATATCATATGGCTCACTCTCCCCCATATAAGCACCATCAACGCCGGCCTGCGTGCTATCAACGGCAAAACCCTGCTCAGCCAGCTTGCTGGCCAGCTCATGACACAGGGCCGGATCATCCTCAATCAACAGCAGGCGCATCAGTGATCTCCTTTCCTGAGTATTCTTCCACTGCGTGCATCAATTTCAAGATGATGAACTTTGTGGTCACGGCCCAGCAATTTGACTTCGTAGATAATCTGACCGTGTTCCTCTTCCAACTCAACCTCGAGCACTTTGCCGGGGTATTGTTTTGCAGCAGTCGTCAGGATGTCGGAGAGCGGCAGGATGCTCTCTGTCCCGCGCAGCTCACGCACACGCTCCATATCATCATCGGCCATGGCCGTGCCTGTGATAACAAGCATCACAGACACAGCCGCAATCGCATGTAAAAGCATCCGCTTCACATGCTCAGACACGGATGAAAAGATTAATCTTCCCACCGACCGAAACCGGGAATACTTACGCCATGCTCATCAAACGAGCCGCGATCAGCCATGCTGTGACAGGAGAGGCAGTTTGAGAAGGAGCCAACCTTCGGATTGCCGGCGACCATGCGCGATGGAATCTCCCTGTGCTTGTGCTGGAAGTAACCGGTTTCACTGATACGCAACGGCGTGGCCCCGGCATCCACAGAGCGCAGGATACTGCGACCGAAACGATTGGGAATACGGTCTGCAGCATGACCGCGCAGGTAGTTCTCTATCTCCACCTTTGTCTGGGCATTCAATTCCGCATTTTCGCCAAAATGATCATCCAGATTATTCATGATTTTTACCCATGAGCGCTCAGGCAGGAAACCGGCCGGGTAGGCGAAATGGCAGGCAGAACATTCGGTTTTATAAGCCGGATTGCTAACCGGAGATACACCGGCTGTTTGCTGGATAAATCCATGTTCACCCCTTTCATGCTCCCATCGCTCATCTTCATCCGTCCAGGCCAGCGTGGCCATGGATAGTGTGACACAACCTGAAAGCAGCAGTATACCCCAATAGTGTTTTTGTTTCATCTCTATCTCCTTTATCTGGATTGAATATAGGTAAGCAAGTCGCCCTTTTCCTGAGCCGTGCATTCACGTCCCCAGGTCCATTTGCAGTTACGCATAAACCATTTCTCGATCTTTGCCGTATCGCCCAAACGATCCGGATTCACACTTGGCGCCATCGGCTCAATGCGCTTGCCGGTACGCATATGTGAACCGGCACTCTGCAGGTTGAGCGAATGGCATGAGGCGCAGTTCACCGATTTACCCAGTTTTTCCTGCATATGCTCCTGTTTCCACATCGATTCACCGCGAGCAGCATCAAAATCACCCGCTCCCTGGCTGCGATACTGGTCCAGTCGCTCCTGCACAACGGCTTCCGATGCCGTGGCGGCTGTAGTTACGAATAACAGCGTAAGCGCAAACAGATATTTCATGGATTAACCTCCTTAATCTTTTTCTTACCTGTAATCATGGCCGCAATCAGGTTGTGTCGCTGCAGCAGGCTCTCTGCAACCACACCGGCCAGGTGAATGCCAACCAGCGCCAACAGCACATTCAGGCACCAGCGATGTAGATCCTGGATCAATAACTCGGTGGCAAAACCGGTATCCAGCGTCGCAAACAGACCGACACCCATCTGCAGACCCGAGAGCGCCATACCGGTGAGTGCTATCAGCAGCAGGCTGCTCAGCAGGGCAAAAATCATCAGGCTGCCGACAGGGTTGTGGCCGATATAGTGACCCGGTCGTAACCGCAACAGGCCGCGCAGATGTGCGACGACTAATGCACGTGATGGCCAGAAGCTGGCAAAGCGCGCGTAGTGATCTCCGCAAAAGCCCCAGATAAAGCGGTAGAGCAGCAGCCCGGCTATGATGGAGCCGGCAATCATATGCAGACGCAGATCGCGTCCTTCCGACCACCATGCGACACAGAATGCTGCCGCCAGTAGCCAGTGAAACAGCCGCAATGAGAGATCCCATACTTCAATGGATCGATCACGCATATCTTCGTTAATGCCTGTTATCTGCATGGTCCGAATAGTGACCGGCCAAGCTGAAATAAACCTGAAAGAAATAAGGGTTATCAAATATTCGCGCCGAACAGCGAGCGGCGCATCGCTTTTCCTGTTCTATCCTCTGCGCGCTACGGCTATACTCGCACTATGTCTGAATCCACACGCACCATTGCCTTTCAGAACTCCGCACCCGGCACGCTGGGCGTGGAGATGGAATGGATGACGGTCGATACCGGAAGCGGTGAACAGATCCCTGCGGCCCCCGCCGTATTTGCAGCAGTCGGCGAAACAGCACGCATCAAGCCGGAGCTGTTCACCTCCACCGTCGAGATCAATACCGATATCCACAGATCCACAACGGCCGCGGTGGATCAACTTCAGACACTGTACGATCAGGTTACAGCCATTCTGAGCGAGCAGCATGCCGCTCTGCTCTCTGCCGGCACGCATCCCGTATCCCACTGGCGCGATCAACAGGTTACCGATAATGAGCGCTATGCCCGCCTGCTCGATCGTCTGCAGTGGATGGCGCGCCGCTTTAATATCTTCGGCATCCATGTGCATGTCGGCATGCCCGATGGTGACACCTGCATTCGCGCGATGAACCAGCTGCTGCCGGTCATGCCGGTATTTCTCGCCATCTCGGCCAACTCCCCCTTCTGGCAGGGAGAGGATACGGGGCTGGCCGCCAGTCGCATCAAGGTGTTCGAGGGATTGAGTCAGGGTGGTATGCCCTTCTATTTTGAAAACTGGCGTGATTTCGAGCACTGCGCCGGCCGTCTGCAGGCCACCGGCAGTATCGATTCGGTGCGTGATATCTGGTGGGAGATGCGTCCGCATCCGGATTTCGGCACGCTGGAAGTGCGTATCGGCGATATGCCGGGCTCGTGTGCAGATACAACAGCCTATATCGCCTATGTGCGTGCCGAAGCGATGGCGGCCATGCATACAGAGGCTGTGCCGCGCGTGCATCCGTCATTGATCCGTGAAAACCGCTGGCGCGCCAGCCGCTACGGCATGCATGGCACCATGATTGATCCATTCACCGAAAGGCTGATGCCGGTACTCGACTGGCTGGAAATACGCCTGGATGCGCTTGCTGCCAGCGGTATTGAACAGAGCGAGCTGGAGCTGGTCGCGGGTCGCCTCGAGCACTGGCGCAAGCATGCCGGCGGTGCCTCCATGCAGCGGCGGCTGCATGCGACACATACCGCATTTCCTGCCATGATCGCTGCCATGAGAGAGCAGGACGGATGGCGTTGATGAAACAGGATAGAGATGAGACGATCACGGCACGACTGAACCGGACAATCGACGCGCTGATGCCGGCAGTGATCGATATACGCCGGCAACTGCATCAACAACCAGAATTATCCGGCCGGGAAAAAGAGACGGCCGCCATGGTTGCCGCCCGCTGCCGGGATCTCGGCCTGGCAGTGCGCGAGGGCATCGGCGGCTACGGCCTGCTTGCTACACTGGTTGTCGATGATGCACTGCCCTGGCTCGCCTTTCGTGCGGATATGGATGCTCTGCCCATTCAGGAGAGCAGCCCCGTCCGCAACTACAGTTCACAGGTCGATGGTATCTCGCACAGCTGCGGCCATGATGCGCATACCGCCATCCTGCTCGGCAGTATGCAGGCCATCTGTCAGTTAAAGGATCAGCTCAAGCATAATATCCTCTTCGTCTTTCAGCCGGCCGAAGAGACCTGCGTGGGGGCTGCCGCCATGCTGCGCGAGAAACTGTTCGGCGATATCAAGCCCGCACAGATCTATGCGCTGCATGTTTACCCCTATCTGCCTGCCGGCTCCATCGGCCTCAGAGAGGGTGCGATGTGTGCTGCTGCCGATATGTTCGATGTGGAGATCAAAGGACACGGCGGCCATGCGGCCCGCCCGCACGAGTGCACCGATGTGGTGCTGATCGCCGCCCAGATCATTCAGGCCCTGCACCATATTGTCGGCCGCAAGGTCAACCCGCTGCACCCGGCCGTACTGACCATCGGCCAGATTCACGGCGGTCATGCCGGCAATGTGATTCCGGGATCAATCAGCCTCTCCGGCACCATCCGCAGCCTGCACCCGGAGGTGCATGAAGAGATTCGCACGCGCATGGATCAGATCATCCGCCAGACGGCCGAAGCCTGGGGTGCTACCGCCACCTTCACGCTGCGACAGGCCACGCCTGTGCTGATCAACGATACGAAGCTGCTGCGCCGTGCTGCCACTCTGTTTAAACAATTCACACCGGATGTTAACCTGATCGAGATTCTCGAGCCGTCGATGGGCGGCGAAGATTTCGCCGAATTCCTGTACGACATTCCCGGCTGCCTGTTTCGTCTGGGCACCGGTGGCAGCCCCGAAACCCGCTACCCGTTACATCACCCCTGCTTCGACATTGATGAGAGCTCCATGAAGAGCGGCATCGCCGTCTTCACCGCGCTGGCCTTGCAATAACCCGCCAACTTGTGATGATCCTTCCGTTTCTCTGGTTGTGAAATACCAGTACCAGCGTTCGCCGGATGGGCATGGGTATTTATCACTCTCAGGTCTACCGGGCTCAGCTGCTGCTTTTACCATCCTTTATTAGCTGCTTGCGAATAGATTCCAGCTCTTGCCGACGCTTCGCAGTGGTCTTGGGATACGCCATGTTAAGATCCTTGAACGCATCGAGGACAATTGCGGAAATAATTAACCGCGCATTCTTCTTGTCATCGGCCGGTACAACATACCACGGCGCATCACTGGTACTGGTCGCACTCAGGCATTCTTCAAAGGCCTTCATATACTGGTTCCAGAATTTCCGTTCCTGGATATCTGCGAGGCTGAACTTCCAATTCTTGTCGGGTTCATCAATGCGGTCGAGAAAGCGCTTGCGCTGCTCCTCTTTTGAAAGGTGCAGGAAGAACTTGATGATCCGTGTGCCATTGCGGTGCAGATGCTTCTCCATGTCAACGATGGAGCGGTAGCGCTCCGTCCAGATGGTTTCCTCATTCACCAGCTGATCCGGGATATTCCGTGTCTGCAGTATCTCCGGGTGCACGCGAACAATCAGCACCTCCTCGTAATAGGAACGGTTGAAGATGCCGATCCTACCGCGCTCCGGCAAAGCCTGCGTGGTGCGCCAAAGAAAGTCGTGCTCCAGCTCATCAGCACTCGGGGGTTTGAAGCCGAACACCTGGCAGCCTTGAGGATTGATGCCTGACATCACGTGCCGGATGGAACCGTCCTTGCCCGCGGCATCCATGGCCTGAAAAATCAGCAACACCGCGTAGCGGTTGGATGCGTAGTGAAGGCGTTGCAGCTCACTTAGTTCATCCACGTATTCTTTAAGGTGTTTTTTGTACTTCTTTTTCGACTTGTACACTGGTTTCACCAGCGTCGGCCACTTCTTGAGATCGACCTGTTCGCCTTCCTGTACACGGAAATCCTTCGATTTGATCTTCATCGCCATCCTCTCAGTCACTCCGCCGTACTGCCAGGCGCTGTTTATTGGTCAGGCTCATCTATCCGATTCTTCTCATGAACCCTCACATCATCTTTTTGATGCCCGCGCGAAGGAGTCAGAAGTGCATGACTGTCTGGGCGGTTACGCCGAGAATAGTAGTTTTCCAGTCCACTGGTTGGGGGATTGCTGTAACGCCGACCACGTGACCCTCGAAATGTGTGTGACCCTTGGTCTCCATATGCCAATAACGAACGCCAAGACCGAAGTCGAATTGGGGGTTGAACTGGTAGTTGAGCATCGCTTGCAACTGATAACCCCAGCCATGACCATCTTCGGGAATCGGACCGGTGAAGCAGCCGGGAGCAGTGCAAATGCGCAGCAGATGCGAATCGGTACCATTGAGTACGACATAAGGGAGTGCAACCGCCTCGCCGCTCAGCCTCCAGTTTCCCATACGCGTATCACCATTGATGCCGATGCGAAGTGACCGCCACTTGTTGTTCTGAGAAATCACTTTCGTCGATGTGGGGAATGCCGATGCGCAGACGGCAGGGTTGGCGGCCGTCTGTGTACAGCCATAGGCGTTGACCTCTTCGCTAAAATAGTTATAGCCGATCAGAGCGCCGATTCGACTGGTCGGGGTCTCCTTGAAATAGCGTCCGGCATCAATGGTAACGTAAGCGATCGGGCCGCTGCGCTGAGCGCTGTTCGTGCTGGAATAAGGGACGATGCCTGGTGGGAAATCCTCGTCCTGCAAATTGCCGCTCCCGATGTTGCCAAGACCCGCAAAGCCTTTGACGAAATAACGCCTGTCGGTGGCCTGACCAAAGACTTCGCCGGCATTTCCCCACAGGGAGCCATAGGTAAGGCGGGAATTGAGAACCGCGCGCGTGGCACCATAAAGGTCTTTTGCGGTTTCACCCCAATTGGTCCAATAACGCATGCCGAATTCAATTTCGAGTTCGGTTGTCGTTGTCGGCGCTGTCGTATCGGCTGCCTGAGCCGGGATGGCAGGCAGCCCGACAAGCATGATGCTTGCGTATGCCGCTCCGATGAGCCGGAGCCGCCACTTATGAAAGCTGATGTTTGTTTGGCACATGTCTTCCCTCCCACACTACAGGCTGAGTATAGAACTCGAATAAGGGTAGAACAAATGACTTTTCCCAATGGGGTCAATAAGGTTCATTGCCCCTCCCGGAAAGCGCGAAGTACGGACAAGCCATGGGCTGGCCTGCCTAGGTGATCGTTGTGATGCCAGCATACGTTTGCTGCCCCCCCCCCGGGCTCACCGCACTACCCGATGGGCCGTATACATACGCGGATCACTACGCCCACCGATCAACTGGCCGCTGACAGAGACCGGGTCATTTCAGTACCTCTTCCACAACAGGCCGCCGCACTGCCGATTGCCGATCCACGGCAAAGAAACACGTCAGGTTAATCAGCGTGCCAACCACTAACCCATCAATCCCGAACGGAGAAGCGAGCAGATACTTCCATGCCAACACGCCAATGACGCCGCCAGCAGCCCCGGCCAGAAAGCGCCGCCGGCTTACGCCCAGTCCCAATAGAGCTGCCGCCAACGGCACCAGTACTGTCGGTGCCCAGAAATTGTAGGAGTAGATGAGGATATCGAGCACACTGTTGATAGAGAGGGCAAAAATCACAGCCAACACGCCGACAATCAGCGTCGTCCATCGGGCTAACCGCAATGATGCCCCCGTCGATAGCGGCTGCTTGCGCAACGGCCGCACCAGATCATTACTGAAAGCAATGGCCGCCGCATTGAGGAATGAGTCTGCCGAGGACATGATGATCGAAATGACCGCCGCGATAACAATGCCCTGCATCACCGGCGATAGCGCCTCCCGTATCACATAAGGCATTGCCAGATTAGCATCAATCGAGGGATTCAGCGCCAGCGCCACCAGACCGATAAGACCGGTGACCGCAAAAAACGGAATGGAAAACAGTCCGCTCAGCAAGGTACCGCGCCAAACCTCACGGTTATTTTTGCCGATTAACAGGCGTTGCACATAGGGTGGCACCAACGTCTCCCCCAGCAGGAATGTCAGAAACAGCGAGGCAAGACCGATCATGGCGAGCGGATCAGCAGGAAGCATCAGGTGCTCTGCAGGCACGGCATCCCACAGGGCATCAAGGCCGCCCACATTCTGAATGCCAAAATACAGAACCAGGGGAATGCCCGCCGCAAGCACGACAAACTGAATAATGTCAGTCCACACCACAGCGCGCATGCCACCCACTGTCGAATAGGCAATCACAATACCGCAACCAAGCAGGATACCCAACGTACGATCCAGCCCGAGATAGAGATTGAAGATATAGCCCATAGCACTAATCTGGGCTCCAAGAATACCGGCACACAGGATCACACCGAACAAGCCGCTGAAAATTCGCGCTTCACGGCCATAGGCCGGCTCCATGATATCACCGACCGAAATCGCTTCGGGATAGTG
Organism: Zetaproteobacteria bacterium CG_4_9_14_3_um_filter_54_145; assembly: GCA_002791575.1. GTDB lineage: Bacteria > Pseudomonadota > Zetaproteobacteria > Mariprofundales > Mariprofundaceae > Mariprofundus. Next base: position 19,302 of record PFXI01000009.1, read on the forward strand.
ATGCATATTGGGCGCGATAAATCGCGCCACGAGGATCTCTTTAAGGCTGAATCCCCACAGTGCAACAATATTGGTGACACCGATCAGAAAGACCTTTTCCGCATTACCCATTGAAAAACCGCCGCCAATAAAGGAGGCGGACAGGGTCGCGAAAATAGCCAGAAACCCGAATGATCTTCTGGCAGTCGCATACTCGTTCATGTTTTTGATATTGCGTCCGGCCCAAAGACCAACCATAAGGATCACGAACAGGTATATAAAAATGATCGTTGCTTGCATAAGGCTCCCGATCGCCTTTTAAATCACTGGTCGCAACTGATTTACGCAACCTGTACCAGAGAGGGTGAAGCGCCACCGCTCCACTCCACACTATTTACCTTCGTTCAAAGCATCAACAGGCAGAAATTAATGACTGATATCGGCTGACGGTAAACAGCCAGCGTCGGCCCTTTTAAAGCCACGCCTCAACCTGACTGCGCGAAGGAACGCTACCTGCATGAACTACTTTTCCTTCGATAACCACAGCAGGTGTACTCATCACGCCAAAAGCTACGATCTCTTTGAGTTCTTCGATTTTTTCAATCTCGACATCCACACCTTTGCTTTGAGCAACGTCCTGTAAGAGTTGCATGGTTTTTTTGCAGCTGGCGCAGCCACTGCCGAGCACCTTGATATGTTTCATTTCTCATCCTCCTTAATGATCAGGGATATTTTTCGATGAACAAAACAGCAACAAGCACGATCACACCAACGCATTGAACACATAACCCACCAATATAATGCCAATGGCAACGACACCAATGAAGCTGGCAATCAGCGTTGGCTTAAGCACTTTACGTAGAATAATCATTTCAGGCGCAGACAATGCAATCACGCTCATCATAAAAGCCAATACAGTGCCAAGGGCGGCACCCTTACCGATCAATGCCTCAATAACAGGAATGACACCCGCTGCATTGGTGTACATCGGCACACCGAGCACAACAGCTGCAGGAACCGACCACCAGGGAGCATCCTTACCCATAATGGAAACCATAAACGCTTCCGGCACATAACCGTGGATGGCTGCCCCCAGTGCGATACCACCGATGATATAGGGCCAGACCTTGCCCACAATTGCGGATACATGCTTAAAGCCTTCATCAATGCGCTCGCCCCAAGCCATATGCTGATTCTCTATGGCGCTCGCCCCCTCTGTGTTCTGCAGGGCACGAACCCACTCTTCCAGATGTTGTTCCATTCCCAGCTTGCCGATAACAAGTCCGGAAACGATGGCAACCGTAAGTCCCAGGAGCAGGTACAGACCCGCAACCTTCCAGCCAAACATCGCAAACAGCAGCGCCACAGCCACCTCATTGACCATAGGAGCGGCGATCAGAAAGGAGAAGGTGATGCCAAGAGGCACACCTGCTTGTAAAAATCCGATAAATAGAGGAACAGCTGAACATGAGCAAAATGGTGTGAAAATACCCAATGTAGCAGCCATTGTGTTACCCACGCCAAGCTTGCGCCCGGCTAACAGGGCCCGAGTTTTCTCAGGTGAAACATAGGTATGAATAATACCCATCACGAACACAATGCCCGTCAACAGCATCAACACTTTTGGCGTGTCATAAAAGAAAAACTGTAAAGCACCCTCTAACCTGAATAATTCATAAACCTTTCAGGCGACCGATTAATATTGTTCACAAAATGGTTTAGTCTTATGCAATCGCCGTTATTTCGGCTCT
>PFXI01000047.1 GCA_002791575.1 Zetaproteobacteria bacterium CG_4_9_14_3_um_filter_54_145
CTGGAAAAACACACGGGCAAAACAAAAATTAAAACGATCAATTCCACGAACGAGTCATTGCCGATCAATATCACTCAGACTTTTGCAAGTGGCTCATATAACCCCGGCAATTTCGAAGTATGGAGGAGAAGATGAGTCAATCGGTTTTGTTGCATGCATTGTCGCTCAATGACAGGATACTTGAGCCCAATAAGTTGCCGCTATGCGGCCATGTATGGGCCTTTGAGAAGGCGTTGATGAGCAAGGAGATGTTTGTCGGTAACTGTATCAGTGTGTTGTCGTTGCTGGGTAGCCAGGATGCAACCATTAACTGGCAGGACGACCTCATGGCTTTTGATACACATCTGAATGGCCAGACAGAGCTACTGTGCTTATCTCTCTTCAGGATGATTCCCTCGCTTCCGATTATTACTATTCTTTTGGTGTATGGATGGCCCCGGAGGGGGAGCCGCAGATGATGAACGGTTGGTTGGCTGAGCCGCTGGATTGGGAGCAGGAGGAGCTGTATGCGCCGGCTATCGCATTCACTGTCAGTATTGCGGACCAGCCGCTGCAGTTGCCGCAGGTTAAAAAAATGATCGGCGGTGAGGTGTTTGCCGAGAATATCTGCCATGCGACGTTCAAGCTTTATGGTTCAGTGGATGTCTCTCCTGATCTGCGCGGACGTTTTGTGATGTGCCCGGCCGTGCATGCGGCCAATCATGGCCGTTTTGAAATTCGCCACTCTCTCTATTCGTTGCGCAATTTAATGGCTCTGGCCGGCAGGGTGATGAAAATCCACGCGGATGTGCAACAGGATGATGTATTGCAGCTGTTGACCGAGGATATGAAACATTTGATGCTGCGACTTGATGCCATTGCTGTGGAGGCGGATGACTGGGATGCCATCGTGCGGGAGTGTGGACGCATTGCACTGCTGGCAACAAGTGAAGCGATGGCATATCAAAAGAAGCGAATTGATGTGTGTAATCTGCTCAAGTTGTTCGAGGCTATCGAAGCGGAGCTGGATGTGTCGGATGTGAGCGGTATGCCATCGCTTGCGGCAAGAATGAAGATGACATTTGACTATGCCAGCCGTCTGGTGGATGAAAAGCTTGCGGTGATGGGCGGGCTGGACAAGCAGGGTGGTATTCTGCAGGCCCATATTACAAATCGTATGCTTGCATCGCAGCATGTTCTGTTGGCCGGGTTGCAGGGCAAATCATTGTAGCTATTTCGGTCTTCTGCCTGCCAAAGCGGCTTGTTGTGTCTAATATGCAGGCATTCGGACTCTTTTCGTCACGGCTGTTTGTTGGCAATAAACGTTTTCTTGTTTGGCCCTGATATTGCTTTGTTTCGTGCAGTTGATTTCGAGGTGGGGTGCAGTGGTGATGGAAATTACTGCCGGAATCTGGCCTTTCAGTCATGGATAAAATCTTATAAAAGACTCTGCTTATGTCCAATCGAGGGAGTCTGCACAGTGCTGTTGAACGGACGATATGGCGGATGGGGGTGGTTGCACACTATCCTTTCATCGGCTAACCGTGGTAAAATCGGCGGTGGGGAAATATGCTTCATGCCGGATGCGCAGAGGTTGCGTTGTCACTTCGGTGGAAATGTTCATTCGGCCCTGTATTGAACAGGTGAAACCGTTAAAAGCTCATTCATGACAGGGGGGGGATCCCGAGTCAAATTAACACGGATGTGCGTGCCCGTTTATGGGTGATCTGATGACTGAGATAGTCGTCGCAGTATAAATATTAGATTCAGGGGGGATGATAAAAATCATGAATACAGCTGGGCTGGACGTTTTTTTTCTCACTATGGGTGCCGCCATGGTGTTGGCAATGCATGCAGGTTTTGCCTTTCTCGAGGCGGGGACAGTACGCAAAAAGAATCAGGTGAATGCGCTGGTTCGGGTGATTACCGATTTCGGTTTTTCTACCGTAGCCTATTTCTTTGTCGGTTTTTCCGTTGCTTACGGCATCAATTTTTATGCACCGGTGTCAGAGCTGAATATTATCGGTGGTAAGACCAACGGATATGAGATGGTGCATTTCTTCTTTCTGCTGACCTTTGCTGCAGCCATTCCGGCTATTATCTCCGGTGGTGTCACTGAGCGTATCCGATTCTGGCCCAATGTGCTGGCGACGGTGATGATTGTTGCACTGATCTATCCGTTTTATGAGGGGCTCATCTGGGGTGGGAATCTGGGCTATCAGGCCTGGCTGGAAGCAAGCTTTGGTGCTGCTTTTCATGATTTTGCCGGTTCGGTCGTAGTCCACAGTATGGGTGGTTTTCTGGCTGTTGGCGCTGTTGTGTTATTAGGCGCTCGCAGGGGACGCTATGCAAAAGACGGGCGTGTGAATGCGATTCTGCCCTCTAATATACCGTTTCTGGCGCTGGGATCATGGATTCTCTGTGTCGGCTGGTTCGGTTTTAATGTCATGAGCGCGGGTAATACCGAGGGTGTGTCAGGGTTGGTGGCGATGAACTCTCTGCTGGCTATGGTCGGTGGTTTGCTGGCGGCGCTGGTGGCCGGTAAGAATGACCCCGGTTTCGTGCATAACGGTGCATTGGCCGGCCTTGTCGCGATCTGTGCAGGCTCGGATATCGTACATCCTGTCGGTGCACTGGTGATCGGTCTGGTTGCAGGTGCGGGCTTTGTTTATGGTTTCCAGTTTGTTCAGAACCGCTTGAAAATCGATGATGTGCTGGGTGTTATTCCCTTGCATGGTTGTGCCGGGCTGTGGGGCGGTATAGCCGCCGGTATCTTCGGTTTGGTTTCAATGGGTGGTGCCGGGGGTGTAACCTTTTTATCGCAGCTTGTCGGTAGCCTGACAGGCGTAGGTATAGCACTGGCTGGCGGTTTTGTTGTCTATGGTGCTGTCAGGGCGCTGGTGGGTATTCGCCTCTCCGAGGAAGATGAACATCACGGTGCTGATCTCTCTGTTCACAATATCAGTGCGAATCCCGAACAGGATATGGCAAACCACTAACAACCTGATGAGCACAGCAGTTTTTATCGCTGCTGTGCTTGTCTTGCTGCCCATGTAACGCTAGAAAGCAGCCATGCGTATGTTTGCTTTTCTTATTCTGTTTTTTGCTTCTCTCGGTAGTGCTGTTGCCGCCGATTTTGATGTTTATCAATCCGATTATCGCCCGCTACAGGTTGCGTTGTTGATTGAAGGTGAGCCAGATGCCTCTGATCACACAAGGCTGTTGCGCAAGGTGGTTAGTAATGATCTGACATCGAGTCAGTCCTTTAAGGCTATTGACCCGATGGCTTTTCTGGTTAGCCCCGGGGTTGCATTGACCAGCGTGGATTACGGTGACTGGCGCCTGATCGGTACGGATATTCTGGCCATATGCAGTCTGCATACGGTGAATGGTCTGCTGCAGGCCGAACTGCGTGTTTATGACCCGTTCAGGGGCAAGCAGTTGCTCTCCCTGACGCTGGAGGGGAGTGCTACAGACATGCGCAGGCTGTCGCACCGGGTGGCGGATCAGATTTATCAGGCCGCTCTCGGAATCCAGGGCTATTTCACCTCACATGTGCTCTATGTAACCAAACATGGTGATCTCTCCGATCTGGTCTATATGGATCAGGACGGAGCGAATAATCAGGTGGTGGGAAAAAACTTTACCCTGCTGCTCTCACCCGACTGGTCGCCGGATGGCAATGAGGTGGCTCTCAATACTTATGTTGGTAACCATCCCCGGCTCGAGTTTTTCAATCTGCGTACCGGCAGCAGGAAGGCTTTCGGTGAATTCAAGGGTTTGAACAGTACGCCTGAGTTCTCTCCGGACGGTCGTTTTGTGGCGGCGACGCTCTCAGATAAGGATGACATCAATATCCATATCTATGATATCCAGAAAGGAACGTGGCGATCTTTTACGCACGGTCATGCTATTGATACCACGCCGACATGGTCGCCCGACGGTAAATGGATCGCCTTTGTCAGCAATCGCTCCGGTCAGCCGCAGGTGTACCGTAAGCCGCTCAGTGGCGGGGTTGCCCAGCGGGTCAGTGTTACCGGCAGCTATAATACTTCACCGGCATGGTCACCGGCTGGTGACCGCATTGCCATGATCTCTCTGAAAAACTGGTCATTTGCCGTGGCAACAGTGAAACCGGATGGCTCTGATGTCCGTTATCTGGCCACGGGTCAGCGCATTGAGTCACCCAGCTGGTCGGGTAACGGGCAGATGTTGCTCTACTCGGCCGAAGAGCATGGCGTGCGACGCATCTACCGCGTCCCATCCTGGGGTGGCACGCCCGAGGCAGTGACATCCTCCGGCATCGATGCCTCCGATCCGGCCTGGTCTCGTCGCTGACGGCAGATCACTTGCTTGATCAGGGATTGTGTATCAACAGGAGAGCGATTAAGATGTGCAGCGTAAACAGTTGACTGCTAATGCAGCCCTGTCACTATACGCTTACCAGACTCACTTAGGGAGATATTTATGGATTCAACTCGTTCAACGAAGCAGATTTTGATGGTGGCATTGGCCGCAGCAGCATTGCTGTTTGCCGGTTGCTCCAAGAAAGTGGAAGTGGCATCTGATACCACAGCCAAACCGGTTGCGCAGACAGTGCAGCCAGTGAAAACTGTCGAAGTAGCCAAGCCATCCACCAACGCAGTTTATTTTGCCTTTGACAGTTCTGCTCTGGATGCAGCTGGTCAGGCAACACTCGATGGTTATGCCGCATGGTTGAATGCAAATAACAGCGATAACATTACCATTGAAGGCAATTGTGATGAACGTGGTAGCCGCGAATACAATCTGGCTCTGGGCCAGCGTCGTGCAGACAGCGTTCGTGACTACCTGACGAACAATGGCGTGAGTGCAGGCCGTATCGATACCGTATCATTCGGTGAAGAGCGTCCTGTATGTAAGGGCAGCGGTGAAGCATGCTGGGCCCAGAATCGCCGCGGCGACATTGTCAGCCGCTAATCTCAAAACACTGCAGATGAATAGACGGCCGCTGGCATTGCCAGTGGCCGTCTGTCTGTTGTGCGTATTCACTATCACCGGCTGTGCCGGTGATAACAAGACAATACGCTGGGATCAGGACAAACCTGCTGTTACCACATCGATTCTTGATATGAAAAATGAACAGCAACAGCTGGTTGAGGTGAATACTCAGCAGCATGAACTGATTGAGGTACTTACGGCCAGAGTGGATCAGCTCGAAGCACTAAATCAACAGTATCAGCTGCAGCAGGCTCAGATTCAGGCTTTATCAGCCCGTATTGACGGGTTGAAGCTGAAGAAAAAATATAAGCCGATACGCTTGCCTACCCCTCCTCCTGTGAAAGTTAATAAAACGGTTGAGACACAGAGAACGACACCTGTAGCCCCGCCACAATTGACCGAGGCGGCTGCAGCTGTACCGGTTGTGGACCAGGCGGCACAGGCAGACGCTGAAAAGAACGCTTACACGGCCGCTTATCTGGCCCTCAAGAGTGGTCGTTACGATGAAGCATCCAACGGTTTCAATAAGCAGCTGGATAAGTATCCGGACGGCGAGTATACCGATCAGGCATGGTATTGGCTTGGTGAAACCCGGTTGGCCCAGAGTGATAGCAGCAAGGCATTGAACGCATTCAAATTTGTTGTCGATCACTACCCGGACAGTGTCAAACATGCGGCAGCGCTATTCAAGATGGCACAGATCGCAGTTGAGATTAAACAGTCGGCAAGGGCGAAAGAGTATTACAGGCGATTGATTCAGGAGCATGCCGATTCAGGTATGGCTGAGCAGGCGCGTGCGGCACTCAATGCACTGGAGAAGCCGAGCACGGAGAGCGGGCAATAATTAAGCAAGGGCACCGCCTTCGAATTCATGAAATTTACGATAGTATCCAGGGTGAAAGCACACTGGCTGGCATAGCCTGCACATTCATTCGTCTGGCTGGCTGTCCGCTGCGCTGTACCTACTGCGATACGACACAAGCCATTCCGACTGATAGCGGCCACTGGATGTCGATTACGGATATCCTCTCTGAAGTGAAGCAGCACCAGCGTCCGCTGGTGCTGGTCACCGGTGGTGAGCCGCTGGCCCAGCGCCAATGCCCTGAATTGCTCAGCGGTCTGCTGGCATTGGGCTGTGAAGTCCAGCTGGAGACCTCTGGCGCCTACCTGTTAAACGATGTGCCTGTCGGGGTGCGCAAGATTGTCGATCTGAAAACCCCCGGTAGTGGAGAGGTCGAGCGCAACCGGCTGGAAAATCTGCCGCAGTTGTGCTCCGGCGACGAAATTAAAATTGTGCTGACCGGCCGGGCTGATTATGAGTGGGCCAGAGATATGATTCATCAGCATCAGCTGGGGCAGGGTGATGTGCCTGTGCTGCTTTCTTCCGCCTGGGGTGAATTGACAGCCGCGCAGTTGTGCGAATGGATGTTGGATGATTGTTTGCCTGCACGCCTGCAGCTGCAGCTGCATAAAGTGATCTGGGGTGCGGAGGCGACAGGCGTATGAGTGCGACTACCACACATGCTGTTGTACTGCTCTCCGGTGGCCTGGACTCCAGTACAGCACTGGCCTGGTCGGTCAGGCAGATGGGCTGGCACTGCCATACGGTCGCTTTTGATTACGGGCAGCGCCACCGCATTGAGCTGGAGGCATCTGCAAACGTTGCAGCATCATTCGGCGTAACGGATCACCGGGTTATCAAGGTGGATCTGCGTGCGATCGGACACTCGGCACTGACATCAGCAACACCGGTACCCAAGGATGAGGCGGGACACGCTGGCATCCCGTCCACCTATGTGCCTGCGCGCAACCTGATCTTCCTGTCGCTGGCGGCAGGTCTGGCCGAAGCTGTATCTGCAACGCGTCTGGTGATTGGTGCCAATGTGGTTGATTACTCCGGCTATCCAGATTGCCGGCAGGAATTTCTCGACTCGTTTGTGCGTACGGCGCTGCTTGGTACCAAGGCAGGTTCCGAAGGCGGTGATCTGGAGATTGCCGCGCCTTTGATTCAGCTCGGTAAGTCCGGGATTATCGCGCTCGGTCTGGAACTGGGGCTGGATTACAGTCTGACCCGCTCCTGTTACGATCCGCTTGCAGACGGTTCGCCGTGCGGGCATTGCGACTCCTGTTTCTACCGTCGTCAGGGCTTTGAGCAGCTCGGGCGTAGTGATCCACTCCCTTATCCCGGGGATTAATCAGCACAGCTCCCAATAAGATAGATTACCGGTAGCCACAGGCTCCGCTTGCGGGGTGTTCAGGCAGATTGTTGTCTTGCCGGCCGCCTTGGCTGTCACCCTTTTTCGGGCACATTGAAATTTTGAGATCAGCCGCTATAGTAATCCTTAATGCTTACCGGAAACGATCTGGGAACAAAGGAAGCAGGCCGTTTCTCTTTTCGCGAACCTGTTGCCAGTGATGCTCCTTCTGTTCTTACCCTTGTCAAACGCTCTAATTCGTTAGCGCTCAACTCCGGGCAATGCTATCTGATGCTTTGTGAGCACTTCGCATCGACATCTGTTGTCGCTGAAACAGATGGAGAGCTGATTGGTTTTATTATTGCCTACATCCCGCCGGGACGGCGCGATACCCTCTATATTTGGCAAATTGCCGTAGCATCGCACCTGCGCAGGCTGGGCCTGACAAAGAAGATGCTGCGTCACATCCTTGCCCGCCACAATCTGAAGTCTATCCGTTACATTGAAGCATCGGTTAACCGCTCCCACGACCCTTCATTCCGGCTGTTCCAGACGCTGGCCAAAGAGGGCCACTGTAAGATGGATCAACTGCCTGCACTATCTGCTACACTGGAGGGCAGCGATAGTTCTGGAGAAGAGCAACTGATCCGGGTCGGTCCACTGGATCCGGTCAGCAAAACGTTAATCGGAAGGCGAAAACGTGCATACGCTATTTAAAGATCTTTATATTGTCCTGATTAGTCCACATGGTCTGATTCGAGGGGAAAATCTGGAACTTGGCAGGGATGCAGATACTGGTGGCCAGTCAAAATATGTCGTCGAGCTTGCCCGTGCCCTGGCTGAGAGGCCCGAGGTTGGCTGCGTGGATTTGCTGACACGCAGGATCATCGATCCACACTTGAGCAGTGATTACGGCGAGCCGGTCGAGCAGATCGGTAAACAGGCCCGTATTATCCGAATCGAGTGCGGTGAGCCGGGTTACCTCTCCAAGGAGCTACTTTGGGACAGTCTTGAAACCTTCGCAGATAATGCGCTTACCTATTTGCACGAACAGCCCCGCTTGCCCCATATTATTCATAGCCACTACGCGGACGCAGGGCATATCGGCACCCAGATATCCAGCCTGCTCGGCGTACCGCTGGTGCATACAGGTCACTCGCTTGGACGCAGCAAGCGCAAACGTCTTCTGGCCAGTGGTGCAACACGTGAAGAGATCGAAACCACGTACAATATGGGGCGCCGCATTGAAGCAGAAGAGAGGACGCTGGCAGCAGCTTCCAGAGTTGTGGTCAGTACCAATCAGGAGATTGAAGAGCAATACGCCGTTTACAACTACTATCAACCGGATCAGATGCGCGTCGTGCCGCCCGGCACCGACCTGAAGCAGTTCCATGCACCTTGCGGAGATGAGCGCGAAAGCGCTATTGCCAAAGCCTTGAATCGTTTTCTCATCAACCCGGAGAAGCCGATGATTCTCGCTATATCCAGACCTGATCCGCGAAAAAATATCAGCGCACTAATCGAAGCATATGGTCAATCACCCCGACTGCAGCTGCTGGCGAATCTGGTCATCATAGCCGGCAACCGGGATGACATCGGCGATATGGAAAGCGGCGCGCAGGAGGTGCTGACCGGTATTCTGCTGATGATTGACCGCTACGATCTCTACGGCAAAGTGGCCTTTCCCAAACACCACAAGTCAGATGAGGTGTCGCAACTCTACAGGCTGGCAGCACTGTCCAGAGGAATCTTTATCAACCCGGCGCTTACCGAGCCATTCGGACTGACTCTGATTGAAGCAGCAGCTTGCGGCGTGCCGGTTGTTGCCACAGAGGATGGCGGCCCGATTGATATTATCGGCAACTGTGAAAACGGGCGGCTTGTCAACCCGCTCGACATCGAAGCGATCGCTACAGTATTAATTGAGATCCTTGAAGACGACAAGAGCTGGGAAACCTATGCCCGCAACGGTATCAAAGGGGTAGCTCACCACTACTCATGGCCGGCGCATGTGGAAAAGTATCTGGATATGATACGGCCGCTGATTGAGCAAACAGAGCCGATCAGGCGTATGGAGCTCAGTCCCAAACCTTTGCTCTATCGTAATATGGCCATTATCACCGACCTGGATCAGAACCTGTTAGGGGATCCCGAAACGCTGCCTGCATTTACTGCCTTGATGCAGAAGCATCGCAAGAAGGTGAGTTTTGGCATTGCTACCGGACGCAGTCTTGAGAGTGCATTGGGCGTGTTGCGTAAGTTCCGTATTGCGCAACCGGATTTGCTTATTACAAGCCTTGGCAGTGAAATCTACTACGCACCCAATTTGACCCGGGATTCTGTCTGGAGCAGACACATCAACCATCGATGGCATCGCCAGGATATTGTCCAGCTGCTTGAAGAGATGCCGGGTATCGAGATGCAGCCTAAAAACTGCCAGACGCGATTCAAACTAAGCTACTATATCGATCCTGCCGTAGCTCCGGATGTTCAGGAGATCAGGCGCTTTCTGTTGCAGCACGAGCAGACCGTGAATGTCATCTTTTCGCATGGTCAGTTCCTCGACATTCTGCCATGCCGTGCCTCCAAGGGTTATGCGCTGCGCTGGGCGGCTGCACAACTGGATATCCCTTTGGAGAATCTGCTGGTGGCCGGCGGCTCCGGTGCTGATGAAGATATGATGCGCGGCAATATGCGGGCGGTAGTGGTAGGCAATCGCCATGATGAGGAACTTTCTGAGTTGACCGAGACCGACAAGATCTACTTTGCCCATGGTAGCTATGCGGCAGGTATCATCGAAGCCGTCGAACATTTTGATTTTTTCAACACAGGCAACCACTCATGAGCAGGCTGCTAATCTGTACGGATCTGGACAGAACACTGATACCAAACGGCAGCCAGCCCGAATCACCGGATGCGCGCCAGCGCTTCTCGCGATTCGTCAGTCGGCCGCAGATCACTCTGGCCTATGTATCGGGCCGCCACAGGCAGCTTGTCGAGCAGGCGATAGAGACCTACCAGCTGCCCTTGCCGGGCTTTGTCATTGCCGATGTCGGCTCGACTATCTACCGGGTCGAGCATGGCGCGTGGCACTGCTGGCAGGCATGGAGTGATGAGATTGCCAGTGACTGGCAGGGGTTGAGTCAGAATAAGATTCATGCGCTGTTATCCGATATCGATGCGCTCAAACTGCAGGAGCCGGAGAAGCAGAATATCCATAAGCTGAGCTACTATCTGTCGCTTGCGCAAGATCAACAGCGGATTATCGACGGGATTCAAGCCCGGTTGTCTGCCCGGCAGGTGAAAGCCAATGTTATCTGGAGTGTGGACGAGCTCAAGAACGTAGGCCTGCTCGATATCCTGCCAGCCAGTGCGAACAAGCTGCATGCCATCCGCTTCCTGATGCAGCAACAGGGGTTTGAGGCAAACGAGACCATATTTGCCGGTGATAGCGGTAACGATCTGGATGTGCTGCTTAGCTCCGTTCAGTCGGTGCTGGTCGCCAATGCCGACGATGAAGTGCGTCGTGCCGTTGAGGGTGGTTCTACCGACACCCTCTATCGGGCCAGCGGAGACTTTCTCGGTATGAATGGCAATTACAGCGCCGGCATTCTGGAAGGTATAGCGCATTATCATCCCGACCTGTTGCCCCTGATTGAAGGCAAGCAGTGATGAATCATACAATGATGCGGCCACTTATTTTTGGTGAGGTGCTGTTTGACCGTTTTCCTGACGGCAGCGTGGTGCTGGGCGGGGCACCCTTCAATGTAGCCTGGCATCTGCACGCTTTCGGTCTGAAGCCGTTAATGATCTCCCGTATCGGCCGCGATGCACTCGGCAGCCGGGTGGAAGCCGCGATGCATGACTGGGGTATGGATTGCAGCGGTATGCAGACAGATAACGTACATCCTACCGGCACAGTCGAGGTGAGCTTCGTGGAGGGAGAGCCCTCTTATGATATTGCGCAAGCTGTAGCCTACGACTTTATCGATGCTGCTCGTTTACCACAGCAGGCTGATGGGGAGTGGTTGCTCTATCACGGCTCGTTAGCACTGCGTAATCCATGCTCGGCCGCAGCCCTTGCCAAACTCGAAGAGCAGACCGCCTGCTGTCGCTTTGTAGATATCAATCTGCGTGAGCCCTGGTGGCAACGTGATGCTGTTCTTGCCATGATGAAAGGTGCGGCCTGGTTGAAACTCAATGAGGCTGAGCTGGCCGAGATCTGCCCGGAAGCTACGAACAGTGCGCAGAGGATCGATCAGGTTGCCACCATGATATCGCAGCATATTGTCCTGACCGGCGGAGAACGCGGAGCGACGGCGATCTCAAGCGTTGATGGCAGCAGGCATGCAGTGGTGCCGGAGCGGGTCTCATCGGTGCTTGATACGGTCGGTGCCGGCGATGCCTTCTGCAGTGTGTTTGTGGCCGGACGACTACTCGGCTGGCCCATTGATCTCTCCATGCAGCGGGCGCAGGCATTTGCCAGTGCTGTCGTCGGCATTCGGGGTGCAACCGCCCATGATCGAGCATTTTATAGACAATTTACCCGCGAATGGGGCATAAAGGGCGATCACGATGTATGAACAGGTTTCACACTCCCTGCTGAACGATATTCTGGCAAAGCTGGATATGGAGATCATCAAGCAGCCGAAGATGCGCTACTTCTACACCCGCCTGGGTGCTAACTTCTATGCCATCCATTCGCTGTTTGAGTTGCTTTATGGCAACAGGAGCGACTTCTCTGCACAGATGCAAAAGCTGGTAGAGACCATGGCCCGGCAATATATCGATCGCTCCGATGAATTACGGGCGACAGATCTCGAGCGCGAGAAAGAGCATAGCTGGTTCCTGAGTCAGAAGTGGGTGGGCATGGCGCTCTACAGCGACGGCTTTGCAGAAGACCTGCAGGGCTTGAAATCGAAACTGCACTACCTTCAGGAGCTCGGTATTAACATGGTGCACGTCATGCCGGTGCTCGATTGCCCGCCGGGAAAAAGTGATGGTGGCTATGCGGTTCGCGATTTTCGTCGTATTGATGAACGCATTGGCTCACTTGACGATATCGATGCTCTCTCTGAATCAATGCACCGGCGGGATATGCTGCTTACCCTCGATGTGGTGCTAAACCACACGTCAGATGAGCATGAATGGGCGCAGCGCGCCCGCAACGGCGAGCAGATGTATCAGGACTACTATTATGTCTTCGATAACCGGGACATACCGGATATGTTTGAGGAGGCAATGCCGGAAATTTTCCCGGAAACTTCGCCCGGCAACTTCACCTGGGATGAGACGATGGGCAAGTGGGTGATGACATCGTTCAACAATTACCAGTGGGATCTGAACTACAGTAATCCGTCCGTACTGATTGAAATGCTCGATATTATCCTCTACTGGGCCAATCACGGCGCCGATATTCTGCGTCTGGATGCAGTCGCATTTCTGTGGAAGAAAATCGGCAGCACCTGCCAGAATGAGCGCGAAGCACATCTGATTCTGCAGTTGCTTAAGGACTGCTGTCAGGTCACTGCTCCCGGCGTACTGTTTATTGCCGAGGCAATTGTTGCGCCAGTCGAGGTAACAAAATATTTCGGCGAAGATGCGATCAATGCCAAAGAGTGCGAGATCGCCTACAACGCTACCTATATGGCCCTGCTCTGGGATGCCGTTGCCACCAAGAAAGCCGAGCTGCTCTACCGCGGTATCAAGAGTCTGCCGGCCAAGCTGGAACGGGCCACATGGCTGAACTACATCCGCTGTCATGATGATATCGGTCTTGGTTTTGACGACAGCGACATCAACCTCGCCGGTTACGAGCCGGCAGCCCATCGCCGCTTCCTCATTGATTATTATACCGGCAACTACACCGATTCTCCGGCGCGAGGGCGTCCGTTCGGACAGAATGAGAAGACGGGTGATGCACGTATCTCCGGCACGCTTGCCTCGCTTGTCGGACTGGAGAGTGCGATAGAGTCGGGGGATGAGCATGCCATTGATATCGCGATCAACATCATCCTGCTGCTCAACAGCATGATCCTCTCCTTTGGTGGCATCCCGTTGCTCTACTATGGTGATGAGATCGGCACGCTCAATGACTACAACTATCAGGATGATGACAGCAAGCAACAGGACAGCCGCTGGGTCCATCGCCCGTCGATTGACTGGGACAAAGCAGAACTGAGGAACAGGCCCGGCAGTGTCGAATTCCGCATATTTACAGCCTTGAAGAAACTGATTGCCGTGCGCAAGGAGATTTCCGCTTTTGCCGATTTTAATGGCCGTGAGTTGCTCGACGTGAGTAACCCGCATCTGCTGGCTTATGCCCATTCTGATCCCCGCAATAACTCATCGCGGGTGCTGGTCGTCGGTAATTTTGATGCTACGCCGCAGCATCTGGATCTCGATATGCTGCAGCGGATGGGCTTCTTCAAGCTCGGCTGCATCAAGGATCTCTGTACAGGCGAAAGCCCGCCGATTTTTAACGATCAGCTGGCAATTCCGGCTTACGGTTTCTACTGGCTTAGCGAATAGATGATACTTTCAGGAGTGATTATATGATTAAAAAATGTCTGTTTCCCGTTGCCGGATATGGCACCCGGTTCCTGCCTGCAACCAAGGCGCAGCCTAAAGAGATGCTGCCGATACTGACCAAACCGCTGATTCAATATGGCGTGGAGGAGGCGGCCGAAGCCGGCATGTTGAACATCGCCATGGTGACGGGTCGTAACAAGCGAGCTATCGAGGACCATTTCGATATCACCTATGAGCTGGAAGATCAGATCAAGGGTACCAGTCGGGAAGAACGCCTGGACAGTATTCGCGGTCTGATCAACGAGTGTACCTACTCCTATACACGTCAGGTTCATATGCGCGGACTTGGTGATGCCATTCTCACGGGTAATGCCATTATTGGTGAGGAGCCATTTGGCGTTATTCTGGCCGATGATCTCTGCGTGGGCGATGAAGGCATCATGTCGCAGATGCTGAAAGTGTATGAGCAGTTCAAGTGCAGTGTGGTTGCCGTGGAAGAGGTGCCAATGGCCGAGGTGAATAAATATGGTATTGTCAGTGGTCAACAACTGGATGAGCGTCATACGCGTGTCGAGACCATGGTGGAGAAGCCTGACCCCGACAAGGCTCCGTCGAATCTGGCGATTATCGGGCGCTATATTCTTACGCCCGATATTTTCGATATTTTGCGCAATACGCCACCGGGAGCCAATGGCGAGGTGCAAATTACCGACGCGCTGCAAACGCAAGCCACGCAAGGCAACGTGATTGCCTACCGATTCAAAGGCCGCCGTTTTGACTGTGGTGGTATCGATGGTTTTGTTGCGGCAACCAACTACTTTTATGATAAATTAAAGCAGTCCTGAATCGCATCTGCACAAGCATAAGCAGGGGATTGGGCCCGAGTGGTCGAGATGACTACAGCGTTATTGATGAGGCATGAATGACCGGAGTGGTGGGGCGGAGAGTGGCTGAAAGCAGTACCGGCAACAGCCGGCCGGGATTGGTCTGGCCTGTAATGTGCGGATCCCGGCATGCCATCTGTTTGTCGGGAGTTTCACTCCTCAATCAGATCAAGCAGCCTGAGAACGGAGCCGCAAGTGAAATGTGAGGCAACCCTGTTGACGAAGCGTGGAAAGTCCACGACGGCACTGTTGTCGGCCTTGTCGGAGATGGTTCGCAATACAATACACGGGATGTTGTACTCGTATGCAACCTGAGCCACGGCTGCCCCCTCCATCTCCACGCACTTAAGATCGGGTATCTGCTCGCGGAGAGCCCGGGCGCTGCAATCGTCAGCAACAAACTGATCGCCACTGGCGATAGTGCCGGTGACCACCCGCGGTTTGGTAATGTGGAACTCATGGCGCGTGGCTGCATCGACATCCGCTTGCAGATCCTCAGCCAGGTAGGTTTCTGCTGCACGTAGCGCTGCATCGGTATGGCGCGGCTCTGCCGTGAAGCGGGAGATGCCGAGCAGTGGGATCTCGTACCGCTCTATGCCGGGAAGTGCACTTGCATCCATATCGTGCTGGAGAAGTGTGTCTGCAACAACAATGTCTCCGATATTAAGGCTGCTATCCAGTGCTCCGGCAACACCGGTGAATACCAGACAGTTGACGCCATAGCGCTCGATAAGCGTCGTGGCGGTCGACGATGCAGCCACTTTACCCCAGCGGGAAAATACGACTGTCACCTTTTTGCCACGCAGTTCACCGCTTATGTACTCGCGCATGCCCCGGGTCTCGCTCTCTGTGTTCGACATATGCTGAAGAAGTTGTGATACCTCCTCGGTCATTGCCCCCATGATACCAATCTTCATGACCGGCTCTCCCTCTGCTGTTCGATTTTTCTGCCGGCTTTTTCTGCCAGCGTTTCCGGGTGAAAAAAAAGGAGGCCGAATGGCCTCCTTTTTTACGGGATGGGAGAAGCCTAGTTCTTGGACTTGTCCACGATCTTTTTGATCCACGGCATCATCGCACGCAGCTTCTCACCGGTTACTTCAATCGGGTGGGCGGCATTGAGACGACGGTTGGCAGTCATGGACGGATAGTTGGTAGCACCTTCAACAATGAACTGCTTGGCGTACTCACCGGTCTGGATGTTTTTCAGACACTCGCGCATGGCCTTGCGAGACTCATCATTGATCACCCTGGGGCCGGTTACATATTCGCCGTATTCCGCATTGTTGGAGATCGAGTAGTTCATGTTGGCGATGCCGCCTTCATACATCAGATCCACAATCAGCTTCAGCTCGTGCAGGCATTCAAAGTATGCCATTTCAGGCTCATAGCCAGCTTCGGTCAGGGTTTCAAAACCGGCCTTGACCAGCTCAACAGCGCCGCCGCAGAGAACGGCCTGCTCGCCGAACAGATCGGTTTCGGTCTCATCCTTGAAGCTTGTTTCGATGATGCCGGTACGACCGCCGCCGATAGCGGAAGCGTAGGAGAGAGCGATCTCTTTGGCATCGCCGCTGGCATCCTGATGGATAGCGATCAGGTCAGGAATACCGCCACCACGGACAAATTCGGAACGCACGGTGTGGCCCGGCGCTTTTGGTGCAATCATGATGACATTCAGGTCGCTGCGGGCGACAACCTGATTGTAATGGATGGCGAAGCCATGGGCGAAAGCAAGGGTTGCACCCTGTTTCAGGTTAGGCTCGAGCTCCTGCTTGTAGAGCTGTGACTGAAATTCGTCCGGGGTCAGAACCATGACAACATCGGCGCCCTTGACGGCGTCATCAACGTTTTTAACGGTCAGGCCGCAAGCTTCGGCTTTGGCAACGGATGCGGAGCCTGCGCGCAGACCTACGGTAACATCTACACCGGAATCCTTCAGGTTATTGGCATGGGCATGGCCCTGGGAACCATAACCGATAATTGCGACTTTCTTTCCCTGGATGATGGAAAGGTCTGCGTCTGCATCATAATAGATGTTCAAGGCCATAAGGCATCTCCTGTTCTGCGTAAGTAAAAAGGGGGCGCAGCATAAACGTTTCAGAGGCAAAGTTCGAGCGGAATCTGACAGGGCTGCATGGATCAGGCACAAGGCAGACGCATCGGCTGCTCTCTTTTGCCGGCTGCAGTGGTGGCGTATCCGCATACGGGGTAGGGTGCGCCGCTATGTATGCACTGGAAATAAACGGCCTGGGCAAGGTCTATAAAAATGGCAACCGCGCGCTGGATGATGTGTCGCTGACGGTGCCACAAGGCAGTTTCTATGCCCTGCTCGGCCCCAACGGGGCGGGCAAGAGTACGCTGATCAACATGATTGCAGATATTGTGCGTCCCACCAGCGGGTCGGTACGCATGTTCGGCCATGACCTGTTTAGCGAGCGGGCCTGGTGCAAGAAGCGGCTCGGTGTGGTGCCGCAGGAGATCGCCTTCGATCCGTTTTTCACCCCGATCGAGGTGCTGCGTTTTACCTCGGGCCTGTTCGGTTGCAAGCCCGATGATAGCTGGATCGAGGAGCTGCTGACGCGACTGGAGTTGTTTGAACACAGGGGCAAGGGTACCCGCCAGCTCTCCGGCGGCATGCGCCGTCGCCTGTTGGTGGCACAGGCGCTGGTGCACAGGCCGGAGCTGGTCATCCTTGATGAGCCGACTGCCGGTGTGGATGTGGAGCTCAGACGCAGGCTGTGGGGCTTCATGCGTGAACAGAGCAGCAAGGGTACAACCATACTGTTGACTACCCATTATCTGGATGAGGCCGAAGAGCTGTGCGACCACGTTGCCATTATCGATCGCGGCCGCGTGCTGACGGCAAGGCCGATGCGCGAGTTGTTGCAGGATATTGCAGCTTCTGACCTGTGGCTGAATTATGGCCGCGCCATTGTCCTGACCGATGCGGACCGGATAGCACTGGCTGCATTCGAGCCGAGAGAGTCGGCGGAAGGGGTATGTCTGAAGCTCGGACGGGCGGCTGGCGGGGAGTCGACCTTCCATGTCGCATATCAGGCGGCTGTGGCACGTTTCGGACCGCCCGTGGATGCAGGTGTGAAATCTGAAGATCTGGAAGATATCTTCCTGCGGCTGACGACAAAGGATCGGGAGATTCAATCATGAGACCGATCAATCCCCGCGGCACCTGGACGCTGTTCCTGCGTGAAATTCGCCGTTTTCTGAAAGTGAAAATGCAGACGATTGTGACACCTGCGCTGACGGCCATGCTCTATCTGGTGATTTTCCGATACGCCATGGGTGATCGCGATGTACCGGGCATGGAGATCGATTATTTCACCTTTCTGGTGCCGGGACTTGCGATCATGGCGATGATGCAGAATGCTTTTGCCAATACCTCCAGCTCGATGATCATGGGCAAGGTGATGGGCATGCAGATCTATCTGTTGATGGCTCCGCTATCGGCGATCGAGGTTGTTACTGCCTTTCTGGCCGCGGCTGTTGTGCGCGCGATGATTGTCGCCACGGTATTCCTGGCCGTGTTGATGCCGTTTGTGGATATCTCGCTGCAGCATCTGGGTCTTATCCTGCTCTACGGTGTTGCAGCCAGCCTGATCATGGGCGGGCTCGGCCTGATCAGTGGCATGTGGGCGGAGAACTTCGACAACGTCGCCATGGTCACCAACTTTGTCATTATGCCGCTGACCTTTCTCTCCGGTGTTTTCTATTCGGTCAAGCAACTGCCCGAGTTATGGCAGCAGATCAATGCGTTCAATCCGTTCTTTTACCTGACCGATGGTTTTCGCTACGGTTTCCTCGGTATTGGCGACACCGATCCGTTCGCTTCGGTTACCATTGTACTGGGTTCTGTTGCGGTCACTTTTGTGCTCTGCTGGTATCTGTGGCACATCGGCTGGCGGATGAAGGATTAACAGCGACTTACTAACAGAGGTACGCAGAGAAAAAAGCATTATTGGTAAGAGGCATGCTTCGGCAGGGAACTCCCGTAGTGCTTTAAGATAATTTTTGCGTCCTGTAAGATAAAAAAAGAGGTTAACAGATGGCACAGCAATCCAAGAGCAAGGCGGCACGCAAGACCTCCGCATGGTTTCAGCGGCACAGTAATGATCCGCACGTGAAACGGGCCCAGAAAGAGGGGAAGCGCTCGCGCGCGGCATTCAAACTGACCGAGATTCTCGATGAGCATGGTCTGAAAATAAGCAAAAATGTGGTGGTTGTGGATCTTGGTTGTGCACCCGGCTCATGGAGTGTGGAGCTGGCCAAGCGCGTTGGCCCCGGCGGCATTGTCATCGCTATCGATCTGTTGCCGATGGACGGTATTACCGGTGTGACGTTGATTCAGGGTGATTTCGATTCACCGGAGGGGCAGGCGGCGCTGTCAGAGGCGCTGCAGGGGCGCATGGTTGATCTGGTGGTATCCGATATGGCTCCTGAGATGGCCGGTGACAAGCTGGTGGATCAGATGCGCATGATAGGCCTGAATGAGATGACACTGCATTTTGCCAGACAGTATCTGCGTCCGGGTGGCGATATCCTGATGAAGACCTTTATGGGTGAGGGTTACGATGCCTTCCGCAAGGAGCTCGGCCTCTCCTTCAAAAAAATAAAAAACATCAAGCCTGCAGCCAGCCGCAAGACCTCATCCGAATTCTTCCTGCTCGGCCGTGAATTCAAGGGTGCAAGCGTCGACGGCAGTGACGCGCGATAGCCGGGGCGATGCCTGTGCATAGCCAGAGGTAAATCACGCATCGTGTGTGCATGATGTATCCGGTTGCCGCAGATGTGCCGCCCGGTGGTTACTGTGCGTGACCGGAGGGCTACCCCTGCTATTGCACAGGCTGTGAGCATCGCCCACAAATCATGGATCGGATTATTTAACGAATGTCGAAACAGGGTGGGCGGGGCAAGCAGGTTAATGGGTGGGTTTTGAGTAATGGGGCAACATCCCGCACCGTGTAACTACGGCAGTTTAGCCACAGCTCATAACCGTCGGCCGGGATCATCACCGGCATTCGCTCATGAACAGGAAGGCATTTGCACGGACGGTAATGATGGTGAATGAATCGATACGTTGATTCTGATCTTCCCAGTAGCCCCTGGTGCCAGCAGAGGCTTTCATCGGATGCGTGGAAGTAATAAGGCTGTTTTTTGCCACCTGATCTCTGCCATTCATTAAAGCCTGTGGCAGGAATGGTGCATCGCTGCCTTTGATAGGCGACATTGAACGATAGATTGTCCGCGAGTGTTTTTGCCCTGGCGTTGATCATGTGATTGCCAGTGGAGGGATGGCTGGCCCAGAACGGTACCAGCCTCCACCGCATCAGCGAGATTTCCCCGTGCCTGCCACTTTTTTCCGTCACGACAGGAGCCATCCGGGAGGGGGCTATATTATTTTTTCCGGGGTAGTCCGGGATGCTGTCGCACTGAAGTGCTTTGCAATCGTTGCCACCGATGCCGTCAAGGCTATGCGTCCGCACTTGCTCCTTCCCTGGTATCGAAACAGGTGCAGGGCATGGGAGGATTATATGATCTGCAGGGTGTCAATATGGGCACAGATGGATTTCAGATTGACCGGCTTTTCAAACAACCGGCTACCGTATGATGCCATCTCGCTGAGCAGTGCCGGTCCGGCAAAGTCGGCAACAGCGATGATCGGAATATCCTGATCCCGTTGACGTATTGCATGGACAAGCGCACTTCCACTTGTCTCCGGCATACAGGTGTCCGCGATCAGCAGGT
>PFXI01000087.1 GCA_002791575.1 Zetaproteobacteria bacterium CG_4_9_14_3_um_filter_54_145
CGAATTAGTGATGAAACAATCGCCTCCACCAAAACGACAACCAACTGAAAATTTAAACCAACTGAGCCTGATCAATGTTTAACCGGACAGCAGTGAAGAGAGTTACAAGCTCAGGCAACTTTACGTTTAACCTCAAGCAACTGGTGCATCATTGGTGCAAGAATCAACTCCATTGCCATAACCATCTTGGCAGCAGGAAGGACAATGGTGTTACGGCGGGACATAAAAGAGCCGCTCAACATGGACAATAACCATGGGAAATCGACGCCCCACTGCTCAGGCTTACGAATCCTGATTACAATAAGGCTTTCATCCGGGGTCGGAACATCACGTGCAATAAATGGATTGGAAGTATCAACCAGAGGAACGCGCTGTATGTTGATATCAGTATTCACAAACTGAGGCGTAATAAAGTGAACATAGTCATGCATGCGTGATAAAATATTATCAACTACAGCCTCAGAGGAATAACCACGCATTTCAGTATCACGATGAATCTTCTGAATCCACTCAAGATTCACAACAGGTACAACACCGAGCATGAGATCAACATAAGGGCGGACCTCTTCAACACCACCATGAAGACCTTCATAAAACAGCAGATCAGAACCTTCGCCAATCTCACGCCAATCTGTAAAACGTCCAGCGTCTACACCATAGATTTTAGCTTCTTCATCATCATGAACATAAGTACGAGCCATACCGCGGCCAGTTCTGCGATATGAATCAAATAGATCCGCGATTTTGTCAAATAAATTGGCTTCATCTGAAAAGTGGCTAAGGCGCTTGCCAGCCGCTTCAAATTTTTTCGCCTGTTCACGAAACTCGTAGCGATCAAACTTGTGAAAGCAATCACCTTCAACAATCGCAGGGGTTACCTTTTCACGTCTAAAGATATGCTCTAGCGCTATTTTAGCCGTACTGGTTCCTGCTCCGGATGAACCGGTAACAGAAATTACTGGAAATTTTGCTGACATTAAATTCTCCTAAAAAAAACCAATAGTATCTGGCAGTTAAACAGTACTAAAGGTTTAACCCGCCACTCCCCCTTCTATAGATCACCCGGAAGGACGTGTATTATGCCTTAAATACATAACACTATTCAAGGAAAAGCAAAAAGCCATTAAATACAAGGTTCTGTAGCATGGCATTACTTTCCAATGCAGAACTCTGAAAATACGCGATCGAGGATATATTCCACATCACCAATCCCCAGGATGCCACCAAGCAGGCCCCAAGCATGCCGCCAATGCATTGCTGTCAAATCCAACATCTCTTCATTACCCAGACAGCCAAGACCAGCCTCGATATACTCAAGAGACTCAACTAGAAGCAGGCGGTGCCGCTCACGAGTCACCATCATCCCCTCATCGCCCATTTGCACATCGCCCAGAGATGAAGCCAGACTGGATCGCAAAACAGCCATACCTGCACCAGTAGAAACGCTCATTTGAATAAATTTCTCGGGTATTGAATTACGCATCAAATCAACTTTGTTCATGAGAAACAAATCTGCATGTACTGTTGGTGTCCATGTTTCAGGACGACTGGCATCCGCGACAAAAAGCGTAACATCTGCGCTGCCTGCAGTTTGTAATGCTCTGCGTACACCTTCTATCTCGATCATATCATCGGTGTCACGTAAGCCGGCTGTATCGATTAAGCGAAGTGGAATACCATTGATTTCAAAGTCTACATCAAGCAGGTCACGAGTGGTGCCCTCGATATGGCTAACTATCGCCCGATCACGTCCACAAAGCGTATTAAGAAGGCTGGATTTTCCGACATTCGGCGAGCCAATAATAGCAACGGTTGCGCCTTCAAAAAGCCGCTCACCCAAAGGCGCAGACGCAAGCATATAGCGAATGGGTTCAACAACCTCTTCTCGCATCTTCTTGCCCAGATCTGAAAAATATAAAGTCGGAATCTCCTCTTCGGGAAAGTCTAAACTTGCTTCAACATGAGCAACCAGTGATGTTAAGCGCTGCATCAACGTGCTTATATGCTTTCCAAATACGCCTTGAAGTTGTTTTTGCGCCTGTTTCCCTGCACGAACGGTTGCAGCGTCAATACAGGCGACTACAGCCTCTGCCTGAGATAAATCCAGCTTACCATGTTCCACTGCCCGACGGGTAAATTCGCCTGCTTGCGCCGGTTGGCACCCCAACTCAAATAAACGCGACAACAAGGCCTGCAGAATTACAGGGCTACCATGCCCCTGCAACTCGATAACGTCTTCGCCTGTATAGGAAGCAGGGCCTGGGAAATAGAGTGTTAGTCCCTGATCAAGTAGTTCACCCGATTGATCGAGCCACCCATCCAATGTTGCCTGACGGGACTTGGGCACAGAACGGTGTACTGATAACCGGGAGAGTATGGAAGGCGCATCAGGACCCGAGATGCGAATGATACCTACTCCGCCACGCCCCGGGGGCGTGGCGATAGCGGCAATGGTACTTTTTGAGGTAAATCCTTTATTCGACATTCATCCGTTTCATAACCAACTTCTGCTGCGCGATGGACAGAACGTTATTGACCACCCAGTACAGCACGAGTCCTGCCGGGAAGAACAAAAACAGAATTGTAAAAACAGGTGGTAGAAACTGCATAATTTTGGCTTGCATTGGATCAGCCGGTTGAGGATTCAATCGCTGTTGAACAAACATTGAAATACCCATGATAACAGGCAGCACAAAGTACGGATCCTGCACTGACATGTCGTGAATCCAGCCAATAAATGGTGCCTGGCGCATTTCAATAGACATCAATAGAACCTTATACAAGGCGAAAAATACTGGTATCTGAATGATAATGGGTAAACATCCACCCATTGGATTGACTTTATGTTTTTTGTACAGAGCCATCATTTCCTGACTCATCTTCTGACGATCATCGCCATAAAGCTCTTTCATGCGAGCCATTTCAGGCTGTAATTTCCGCATAGAGGCCATGGATTGATACGATTTCTGTGTAGGCCAGAAGAATAGAATTTTAATTGAAAGAACCAAAAGAACGATACACCAGCCAAAGTTCCCAACATAACTGTACAGCCACAACAGAAAAGTGTGCATCGGTTTGGAAATAAAGGCAAACCAGCCATAATCAATCGAACGATCCAGGCCATCTCCAGCCTCTTTCAGTATCGTCAGGGATTTAGGACCCAGATACATTCTGGAATGGAACAAACTATCCCTACCATCGATCTTGCCATCATCAATTAAACCCGCCTGATATGAGCGGCCGTCACCCTTGAAGTAATAAGGGTAGTTCTGATCAGCGTTAGAGATTAGAGCCGTGATAAAATAGCGATTCATGATCGCAGTCCAACCGCCGTCAGCCGACATACGAACCGAAGCCGTGTCGAGATCATCATAGTCCGGTTCCTGCAGCTTTCCTGCTAACAGCGCTGTAGGTCCCATGTGCTCATAGAATGTGTTTAGGTTTTTATCAGGATGACGTTCGACAACCTGACGATATATCTTCTGCCCTGCCCCATCGAGAACACGATCCTCTATTTCAATTACATATGAACCCTGGGCAAGAGCAATCTGCCGCTGCCAAACCAGACCGTTATCTAAAGTAGCCTGCAGCAGCATCGCGTTGTCAGACTTGTTTATAACAGTGAACGGTTTCTGAATAGTCCGGCCCATGACACCGGAGTTCACATATACCGAAGGGCCATCATCAGCCATGCTCAAGACAGACACATTCGCTGCGCCCGGTTCAATAGCGACACGATACTGTTTTAATTTGGCCTCGGTAAACCAGCCTCGACCATCCATCGTCAGGTCTAGTAAATCATTAGCAATGGTGAAATGCTCGCCGGCAACAGTCAGACTTGGTGGTGCCATATCCTGTAGTGGAAACTGGCTGCTTGATGGCGCCGCATCGGATAAAGGTGGCTCGGGTGAATTCACAGGCGGATTCCCTGCTTCCTGCACTAGTTGTGGCTGAGCCTGCTCTTGCTGAGGAAACAGCGCACTCCAGCCGAGCAAAACTGCCATCGACAGCGCAAATGCCAGTATTAAGTTCCGTTGGTCCATATTATTTATCTCTCCCTAAGGAAGTACAGATTTATTCAGCGCTTCCTATACAACCCGCATATATGGGCTGGAAAATCTCACCCTTAAGGCAACCGATTTGTAAGCTACCTGTATTTTTATACCCGCAAAAACAAACTGTTACAGGAAAAAAACTAATGGTTTCTTGTTAAATTTACGGCACTGGATCATAGCCACCCTTGCAAAACGGATGGCAGCGTAACAGTCGCTTTAGACCAAGCCAAGCACCACGTCCAGCGCCGTGACGCTGAACAGCTTCAATCATGTAGTGTGAGCAACTGGGAACATGGATACATCGTGACGGTAACACCGGTGAAATTAATAACTGATAAGCACGCACTATCATTAACGTTACTTTACGCATTGCTTCTTCTGCCCGGACTCTTGTGCTTAATCGATAATAAAGCCTTGGAAAAATCCAGCACTGGATCTCTCGTCTTCTCAGCTTTACAGGCAGGGATAAGCAGAATGTCCACCGACATCAAGTCGCAATCATAGTTGCGAAAGACTTCACGCATCTGGCGTTTTAAACGATTTCGCTGCACGGCATTTCCATATTTTCGAGATACAGCTAACCCCAAGCGGGAATAGTCTAGGCTATTCTCTCGATAAACCAGTCGAAGATCACCACAGGTTAATCGTCTGCCTTTGCGCATCGCTGAAAAATCAGCCTTAGTACGCAAATGCAACGACTTTTGAAATCGATTACTCAGATGGCGATACGATGACGTCCCTTTGCACGACGACGATTAATGATCGCCCGGCCGGAACGGGTTGCCATACGTCCGCGGAAACCATGACGGCGTGCACGACGAATTTTGCTTGGCTTATATGTAAAGCTCATGGTTTTCTCCTGAGACCTTGTTACTTTTAAAAAATGGTCGCGCATCATAAATGCTGGGCATACAGAGTCAAGTATTCATCTGGATAAACGCAGGGCAATCGCATTAAAATCATGAGCAGCCATTGGTTGCAAAAATGGTTATTTCGACAATAACAGATTAAATTTGGTTAAGAC
>PFXI01000020.1 GCA_002791575.1 Zetaproteobacteria bacterium CG_4_9_14_3_um_filter_54_145
GCTTGAGATTTGCTGTTTGGTAACTACAAATCTACCACATCCCTTGGGAATTCAGACCTTTTTCATGCTGTCATTTCTTTGACCGGACAGCAGTGAGTCGAGATAATAACGTGGCCACGGCAGCTGCTTTAAAGCGCCCATTTCTGAGCATATAATCTCCTCCCTGCCTGCACGTGTGGCTCGCCAGACACGCAGGTGGTTCGGATTACTTAATGCCGTTTCCGGAATATCCCGCACATCGGCATAGTCAGCCATCAATGCGCCTTTTTGGGGCTCAAGCAAACGGGGCAGTACAGTGACCGGGTATTCCGGCATATTATCCGGCTGGCAATAGCAACAGAACTCACATGCGTATGGATCGTTGCACTGATCGCCCATCTCGATAGCCGGTTCATCACCATTCAGCATGGTGATAAAAGCTGCCTTCTTCTGATCGATGTCATCGAGCCAGTTATCGGTCTGACTACTTATATCATCAGCAACCAGCAGGCCGTGATACTCACCATTACCCTGATAGACAAACTGATTATTTACATACATCAGGCGAACTGATTCAAGCCGAAGGCCGCAGCTCTGTACGACCCATGCCTGCACGGCGGCATCTGGAATGTAGTGAGGTTTGACGGAGGTTGCTCCTTTTACTTCGGTTAATATCCAGGCATCAGCAGAGCGTTCCAGTATATCGACACGTACCAGCATTCCCTGGTGGCAGAAGGTTGCTTCGTGAATGATCCGGATATCAGGGTCGGCTACCAGCTGTTCGGTCTTGGCCAATGCTGCGCTTAGACCACCTTCATACTTGACCAGCGTGCCGGGGAAGAGTCGGCGCGCCATTTCGCCTACCTCATTACCGTTTAGCATGGGCAGATTCTCTTCATAATCCACTTCGATCAGGTCCGGTTTGTGAACCTGTAGCCAAAGCCTCTTCGGGCATTGCATGCCAGAGATAACTTTTGATTTGGATAGCCGGTATGATTTCATCTGCTGATCATAGCACGGTAAGCGACAAATGGTGTCTCATCCGCATCATCTGTCCGTATGATGGCTTCCGTCGAGCCAGCGATACACTGGCCATCTTCATGTAACATGACAGAATGGAGGCTCTAAGGGGATGGTGATCATGAAACGAATTGGAATGTTGCCGGGATTGATGATGATGTTGATGCTCAGTGGTTGCATCGGCACGGTTGTCGGCGCGGCCGTTGATGTCACCACGGCTGTGATCAAGGCGCCATTTCAGATTGGCGGTGCGGTTGTCGATGCCGTGAGCGACGACGATGAGGAAGAGTCACCCCACTCAGAAGACACCGCCAGCTCCGGTAATTAGCAGCAGGCTACTTCAGAAATAACGTATACGCCTCGTTTTCACTTTCATTGACAAAGGGATAGCCGAGGCCGCCAAGGTAGTGCTCAAAATCTGCGCGCTCATGCGGTGGTACTTCCACACCGGCCAGTACACGCCCGTAGGCCGCGGCATGGTTGCGATAATGAAACAGGGAAATGTTCCAGCGGCCGCCGGCACGACTCAAGAACTCCAGCAGTGCACCGGGACGCTCTGGAAACTCAAAGCGATAGAGAACCTCATTCTCCACCAGCGGGCAGTGGCCGCCGACCATATGGCGGATATGCAGCTTGCCCAGTTCGTTATCATGCAGGTTCAGCGTGGCCAGTCCTGCATCCTGCATGGATTGTTGCAGCTGCTGGATCTCATCACTGTCGGCGATACTGATGCCGGCAAATACATGCGCCTCATCGCGGCTGGACATGCGATAGTTGAACTCGGTGATGTTGCGGTTACCGATGATACGGCAGAAATCCAGAAAGGAGCCGGGTTTCTCGGGAATGGTGACGGCGAATAGCGCCTCCCGCCCTTCGCCCATTTCCGTGCGCTCGGCCACATGGCGCATGCGGTCGAAGTTCATATTGGCGCCGCTGTTGATTGCTGCCAGCAGCTGACCGCGGCAGCCGTTCTGGCGGACATACTTCTTCAGGCCGGCTACAGCCAGAGCACCGGCCGGTTCAACGATGGTGCGGTTGTCTTCGTAAATATCCTTGATAGCAGCGCAGATCTCATCGGTATCCACGAGCAGAATCTCATCCACATAACGCTGTACCAGTTCGAATGTATGTTTGCCGACTGTTTTAACGGCAACGCCATCGGCAAAAATGCCAACCTGATCCAGCGTGATCCGATGGCCTGCCTTGACGGAGTCATGCATGGCGGCTGAATCGACCGGTTCGACACCGATAATACGAGTGTGCGGTGAGTGCTTTTTCAGATAGACGGCGATGCCGGCAATCAGTCCGCCGCCACCGATCGGTACGAATACCGCATCCAGATCGCCCGGATTCTGGCGCATGATCTCCTCGGCTATGGTGCCCTGACCGGCAATGACCAGTGGATCGTCATAGGGGTGAACATAGGTCAGTCCCTCGCTGGCGCAGAGGCGGGCAGCCTCTGCACTGGCATCAGAATAGCTGTCGCCGAAGAGAACAACTCTGGCCCCGAGACGTCGCACGGCGCTGACCTTGATATCCGGTGTGGTGGAGGGCATGACAATGGTCGCGGCAATGCCCAGCTTGCGGCCGGCCAGAGCCACCCCCTGGGCATGGTTGCCAGCGGAGGCACAGATCACGCCGCAGGCACGTTCCGTTTCGCTCAGATGAGCGATCTTGTTATATGCACCGCGCAGTTTAAAGGAAAAAACCTGCTGCATATCCTCGCGTTTGAACAATACTTCATTGCGCAAACGGGCGGAGAGTTTTGGCGCCAGTTCCAGCGGTGTTTCAATGGCAACGTCATAGACGCGTGCCTGTTCGATAGCTTCAAGGTATAAATCGCACATGGGGCAGCTTCTACCATGAAAACAGGGCGGATTCGAGTTTGAAAATAGAAACAATCAGTGAAATGGATCGCGGACTGGCTTATGCCGAGGCCTGTTTCGAGACATTTCGGGTGATCAACGGTGAAATATTTGGCTGGCCAGCGCATGCTGCCCGGCTCCAGCACGGGCTTGCTGCCTTTGCTCTGGCTGTGAGCGATGCGCAACTCGAGCAGATGCATACAGCTTGTTTGCAGGCGGTGACAGGATCCGATGCAGTGGTGCGCCTGACTATCTCCGGCGGAGAGGCCCCCTGGGGATTGTTCACTGCTGCGACGAGTGTTGCCGCCCGCATTCAGGTGCTGGCGTATCATGCGCAGAGTGCGCCGCTTGCCCTGACTGTGCTGGAGTGGCCTTCGCCGCCTGCTGATCGTATTGCCAAATTCACTGCCGATTACGCCGCCACATTGCGCATATTGCGCGGCGAGCGCCATGCCCTGCTTGTGCATGAGCAGCAGCTGCTCTCGGCGGCAGCGGCGAATGTGATGATATGCCGGCGCGGAGAGTGGTCGACTCCACCGGCCGGCGCAGGTGTGCTGCCGGGTGTGATCCGTCACAGTCTGCTTGCAGCAGGGATCGTGCGCGAACAGCCATGTCCTGTAGCATGGCTGGATGATTGCGATGCGCTGGCATTGACCGCCAGCAGCTTTTTCGTGCGGCCGGTCAGCACTATCAGTCATATGCAACACGCACGCGCTCTGCATGATCGGAGCCATGTTTTAAAACAGTGCTTAGCGGGCCTGCCCGGTGTGCCAAAGGATCTGCTTGATGCGTAAGGTATTGCTGCTGTTATTTATATTTGCGCTGGTGCTGTCGCTTGCGGCAGCGGGCTGGTTGTACGCACGGGTCAGTGCGAGCCACGCACCGTCCGCACCTGTGGAGGTGATGATATCGCCCGGTGCGGCATCGGCTCAGATTGCGCACAGGCTGGAACAGCAGGGGGTGATCACATCATCACTGGCCCTGCGTCTGTGGCTGCGCCTGCAACAGGCGGATCAGAGCCTGAAGAGTGGGTTGTACCGTTTTGAGCAGGCGGATTCGATCATCGGCATCATGCAGCGTCTGCAGCAGGGTGATGTGATGCATTTTAATCTTACCGTGCCGGAAGGGCTGCGTAACGATGAGGTGCTGCAGCTGCTTGCTGCTCAAACCGGTGTTGCCCTGCAACAGTGGCAGCAGGCGCTGAACTCGCTGTTAAGCGGTGAGACAGAAGGGCGATTGCTGCCGGAAACATGGCAATACAGTAAGCCGCTGGATCCGGTGCGTTTTTTGCGCACGATGATACAGGCTCAGCAGAAGCTGCTGCATACGCTGAGCCCGGATGCTGCGGTACAGCAGCGGCTGCGCATTATTGCCTCGATCATTGAGAAAGAGACGGCACTGGATCGGGAGCGGCCGCTGGTCTCTGCGGCTATCCATAACCGCCTTCAGCGCGGTATGCCGTTGCAGATGGATCCGACGGTGATTTACGGTATCTACCGTACTCAGGGCGCCTTCTCGGGTAATCTCCATCGCAAGGATCTGAGCAGTGATACGCCGTGGAACAGCTACACGCGCAGAGGGCTGCCGCCGACACCGATCTGCAATCCGGGAACAGCTTCCCTGCTGGCGGCGGCCGCACCTGCAGCTGTTGATTATCTCTATTTCGTCGCTGATGGCAGTGGTGGCCACGCCTTCGCTGCAACACTCGCCGAGCATGATCGCAATGTTCGCCGCTGGGTAGAGCTGGAGAAGCGGCGCGATCATGGCAAATAGCGCGCTACAGGCAGCTCAGGTACTGGTCATTGAGCTGCATATCCCTGCCGTCCACCAGATTCTGGTGCAGTCGATCCTGCAGGGCGAGGACGGGCTGGGCGTGATTCGCAGTTTTGACCATGCTCTGGGACGCCAGCAGCTCTGGACAACCCCGTCGCAGCGACACCTGGCGATCGACTGGCTGGACTCTCTGCCGGAGGATCTGGGCTGTCGTGTTACCGGAGAATGGATATGGCATGAGCGGCCATAAGGTCTGCATCCATTGCCATATTACTAAAAACGGATGGCTTCATAAACAGATCAAGCTAGGGTGCGCGCATGTTTACAGGTATAATTCAGGATGTGGGCCGCATAGCGGCGATTGATTCCCAGCCTCAGCAAATGCATATACAAGTCGAGACGGCCCTGGATATGCAGGGCTGGAACCTGGGCGATTCGGTTGCGGTCAACGGTTGTTGCCTGACGGTGACGGCATTTCCGGCACGAAGCCGCTTTGCTGCCACGCTGTCGCAGGAGACGCTCGATCTCACCTGTTTTTCAGCGGCGAGTGTCAGCGATGCAGTGAATCTGGAACCGGCACTTAAGGTGGGTGACCCGCTGGGCGGCCATATGGTCAGCGGCCATGTGGATGGCACAGGTAGCGTCAGTGGCATGAGAGCTGCGGGTGAGCATAGTGTGTTTACGTTTTTGTTGCCGGCTGCATTGGCCCGCTATGTGGTGGTCAAAGGCTCGATAGCGATAGACGGTGTCAGCCTGACGGTGAACAGTGTGGACGGGTGCAGCTTCAGTGTGAATTTGATTCCGCATACGCTTGCACATACCACCCTGGGCGCACTCAAGGCAGGCGACAAAGTGAACATTGAAACGGATATGTACGGCCGTTATGTGGAGCGGTTAACACAGTTTGCACAACAGGAGCATGAATGAGTCTGGCTACAAGTGAAGAATTGATTGAAGAGTTGCGCGCCGGTCGCATGATCATCCTGGCCGATGATGAGGATCGCGAGAATGAAGGCGATCTGGTCATGGCAGCCGAGTGGGTAACGCCGGAAGCGGTCAACTTTATGGCGACTCATGGCCGTGGCCTTATTTGCCTTGCCATGACGCAGGAGCAGACCGATCTGCTGCAGTTGCCGCTGATGGTGGCCAATACCAATGCCAAATTCAAAACCAATTTTACCATTTCGATTGAAGCTGCCGAAGGGGTGACCACCGGTATTTCGGCTTTTGATCGGGCTCATACCATACGTACGGCGATCAAGGATGGCGCGCAGGCAAGCGATATCCATACACCCGGTCATATATTTCCACTGGTCGGGCGTGAAGGTGGCCTGCTGGTGCGTGCCGGTCATACCGAGGCCAGTATCGATCTGGCACGCATGGCCGGGCTCAAACCCGCCGGCGTGATCTGTGAAATCATGAATGAGGACGGCTCGATGGCGCGTATGCCTGAGCTGAAGGTGTTTGCCCGCAAACATAATCTCAAGGTGGGTACGATTGCCGACGTGATCCGACACCGCCTGCAGCATGATTCGCTGGTCAAGCGCGAGGTGGAAGTTCGCATGCCGACTGAGTTCGGCGAATTTCGATTGATCGGCTATACCAATGCCGTGGATGACGCCGAGCACGTGGCGCTGGTGATGGGTGAACCGTCGGCTGAGCGTCCGTGTCTGGTGCGAGTGCACTCCGAGTGCCTGACCGGCGATGTGTTTGCTTCCCGCCGTTGTGACTGCGGCTCGCAACTGCATGCCGCCATGCGGCAGGTCAGTGAGGCGGGCGAGGGCGTGGTGCTCTATCTGCGTCAGGAAGGGCGCGGGATTGGCCTGCTCAACAAGCTCAAAGCCTATAATCTGCAGGACGCAGGACATGATACGGTTGAAGCCAACACGCAACTGGGTTTCAAACCGGATCTGCGCGATTACGGCATAGGCGCGCAGATTCTGCGTAATCTGGGTTTGCGGCGACTGAATCTGCTGACCAATAATCCCAAGAAGATTGTTGCTCTGGATGGATACGGACTGGAAGTCTGTGAGCGGGTACAGCTGCAAAGTGTGCCGCATGAAGATAATATCGCCTACCTGACCACCAAGCGTGAAAAAATGGGTCACATGCTCGATCTGAATGCCGTTGAAGGAGATCGATCATGAGTCTGGATGCGCCTCACCTGATGGGCAGGGTTGATGCAAGCGGTATGAAAATCGGCATTGCTGTCAGCCGCTTTAACGCCGAAATTACCGAGGCCCTGCTGGCCGGTGCCCGATCGGCCCTGAAAGAGCATGGCAGTGCGGATGCGGATGTGATGGTGGTGCATGTGCCGGGGGCTTTTGAGCTCGGTACGATAGCGGCGAAGATGGCTGATTCCGGCCGTTTTGATGCCATAGTCTGTCTGGGTTGTGTGATTCGCGGCGATACGGCGCACTTTGATTATGTCTGTCAGGGGGCGATGGAAGCGATCGGCAAAATTGCCCAGCGTGGTGATGTGGGTGTGGGTAACGGTGTATTAACGCTGGATACAGTGGAACAGGCACGAGCGCGCATTGGTGGCGCACACGGACACAAGGGTGAAGAGGCTGCATTGACAGCTGTTGAAGTGGCATATCAGTTAAAGCTGATTGAACAGGCATTGGAGGCATAGTGGCGAATCGTCATCAGGCGCGTGAATCTGCGCTGGAAACATTGTACGCATGGAGCTCGGCTAAACAGGACGCAGGCATGATTCCCGGGCTGCTGGCTTCCCGTCTGGAGCATGAAGATCGGGCAGATCAGGATGAAAATTATTTTCGCGAAGCGATTTACGGCATTGTCGATCATGTCGATGAGCTGGATGAAGTGATCAAGACTGCCGTGCGCGGTCGCAGTCTGCGTTCGGTTGCCCAGATAGAGATCAATGTGATTCGTCTCGCCGTATGGGAAATGCAGAGCCGGCTGGAGATTCCCTACCGCGTAATTATCAACGAAGCGCTGGAGTTGACCCGGGATTATGCGGGCGAGTCGCCACGTGGTTTTATCAATGGTGTGCTGGATAATCTGGCCAAACAGTTGCGTCCGACCGAGATGAAAGATAAAAAATAAATGCGAAGAGTCACAGGGGCTCACTGTAGAGGACGCAGAGGAAAAGCATTTGATTCAGTGGTGTTGAAATCCATATCTATGTTTCTGTTCACCTTTCCTCTGCGTTCTCTGCGGTAAAAAAAATGATCATCATGCTTTAACACGGGGTGGTATATGAGAGATGAGGATGCCGTACGGCATTTACAACAATCCGACAACTACCGTGTGCTGGAGCGCTTGCAGCCACCGGCGTGCTATGGTGACGGTGAGCCGGCGACACCGCGTATCGGTCTGGTCATCGATACCGAAACAACGGGTCTGGATACAGCCACGGATAAAATCATCGAGCTGGGTTTTGTCGCTTTTGCCTATGATGCCGGGTCAGGCCGAATCTATAACGTGCTGCACAGCTATGACGGTTTTGAAGATCCGGGCGAGCCACTGAATGAGGTGGTGAAGAATCTGACCGGTATCAGTGACGACATGGTGGCCGGCCAGCAGCTGGATGATGCCGAGATTGAGCGGTGGCTCGGGAAGGCCGACCTGATTATTGCCCATAATGCCGGTTTCGACCGGCAGATGCTGGAGCGCCGCCTGCCTCTGGCTGTAGAGAAAAACTGGGCCTGCACCTTCAATGACATCGACTGGCAGGCAGAGGGCATCAGCAGTCTGAAACTGGACTATATCGCCTACCGGCTCGGTTACTTTTTTGACGGGCACAGGGCTGTGATTGATGCGCAGGCAACGCTGCATCTGCTCTCCAGAGCCTTGCCTGTATCGGGCAGGCCGGCGATGTCGCTGTTGCTGGAGAAGGCGCGCGAAAATCGCCGCCGCCTGTTCGCTGTTGGTGCGCCCTTTGATAAAAAAGACGAGCTGAGGGCACGCGGCTACAGATGGCTGGCCGATGTCGCTATGCCGGATCGCTATGGCAAACAGAAAAAGGGCGTCTGGAGCAGGGTGGTTGCAGGGCCGGATATCGAGAGCGAAGAGCAGTGGTTGCAGACGGCCATTTATGCCGGTAAGGCCGGCTTTGTTGCCCGCGATATCACCGCCCGGGATCGTTATTCCGTACGCGAGTTCCACTCCTGATCTGATTCGGGAGTGGTTTTCGGATTTGAAGTGATGTAAATTACTCCGTATAGGGCCGGGGTGTTCTGCTCCGGATTGTGGAGGGAGATATGATGGGGATCAGGTGCAAGACTATTCTGGCAGCGGTCATGGTTACACTGTCACTGCTCGGTGGTGGCGGCACACTCATCGCCGGTGAGAGTTTTATCACTGCGCCGCTACCGTTGCGTAATATGTATCCGCCGATGATGCGTTTTCTCGACCCTGTTCCGGACTCGGCCCTGCGCGACTACAGCGACTGGGATGTCGGGCTGCATCAGCACCTCTCCAGTATATACCAGGCCGATCAGTGGCCTGCCAGTCAGCTGCTGGCTGATATGGAACTCTCCGTGACCGATTTGATGGTGCGTAAAGCGCTGACGGAAGATATGGATCTCTCCGTGCAGCTGTCACTACTGCGGCCGTTTAACGGTGTACTGGATCAGTTGGTTAAAGATGTGCACAAAATACTCGGTGTGCCATCTTCAGGTCGCCAGTTCAGAGCCAATAATGCATTCGGATATTACTTCCGGCCGGGCAGCCCCGGCGGCTGGCAGGGCAAGAACCGCTGGGAGATGGGTAATGCTGTTGTCTCTTTACGCAAACAGCTGCTGGAGGGGGATGGCTGGGCAGTTGCAGGCCTTGCTTCCGTGAAGGCCTCAACCGCCTCCAGTAGTCGGGGTTTTGGCAGCGGCAAACCGGATGTCGGTGCGGGTGCAGTAGCCAGCTTTGCCGGTGAACGCTGGTTTATGCATGTCGAGGCGTGGGCTATTTATACCTTTGCCCGCGATGTGGCGGCAACGGCGCTGCCTGGCATCAGTTATCACCCCTATAGCCGCGGGTCGGCCACGCTGGGCTGGAAATACAGTGATCAATTGGCGTTGATTGTGCAGGGGCAGGGCGGCTCATCACCCTATTCGAGCGGTATACGACAGCTGGACAAGCCGCCGCTGATTTATTCATTCGGCCTGCAGGGTGAGACCGATGGCGGTACCGGCTGGACCTTGGCTTTTACCGAGAACGGGCTGAGCCAGCATACGACTCAGGATTTTACGCTGTCACTCGCCCTGCACTGGCAGTTTCCGGGTTAAAGCGCTCACCGGTTTAATGTTTAAGCTTGCGTGTACCATGCACCGCGTCGTGAACTTCCTGCCATAGCAGGCGGTAGCGCTCACTCAGCATGCTGGCCGGATGCGAGGCGGTGACCGGTATGCGTCTTTCCGTCATCAGCTCGATGCCGCTGGCAAAGGGTATCCATGTGTTCAGTACCCATGGTGCCAGTTGCGGCCGTGCGGCCAGAGTGCGTTTATGCAGATTCTTGCGTTGATCAACCATGGAGAAGAAGGCCAGCAGTTGCAGTTTCTTCAGTCCTGACTTCTTTCTGAAATCGATCAGTTGCTTGAGCGTACGCAGGGAGAGCGTTGTCGGCATGGTGGGGACGATCAGGGCATCGGAAGCGGCGAATACCGCCTCGGAGAGCAGTGTGATACCCGGCGGGCAATCAAGGATGACAATATCGTAGTTGTCGCTGACCGGTTTGAGTACCTTGTGCAGGCGCGACAACGGTTTTTTCACATCGTTCAGCATCGTGTCAAAGTGCCGGTAGGAGAAGTCGGCAGGCAGGATATCCAGACGTTCGAAATGCGTGTTGCGAATCAGATGCTCGACAGGGTTGTTTTTCTCGATCAGCGCTTCACTGCCGCCTTTGATGCGTGCTTTGGTATGCAGGCAGTAGGATGCCGCACCTTGCGGGTCAAGATCCCATATCAGTGTTCGCAGGCCGGAGGCTGCTGCCACATGCGCCAGATGTACGGCCGTGGTTGTCTTGCCCACGCCACCCTTGATATTGTATACCGCCAGTGTTTTCACGCATTCACCAGCAGCGGTTTCCGGAATCTGCATACTCGGTCACTGTTTCACCCGCCCTTGTCCGTCTGTTCGCACGTTAGCGCATCGGCTCATCTGCCACAAGACCAACAGGTGTAGTGCAGCTACGCTTGGGCAAAGGGGGGGGGCATTGCATCGTTATCATTACATCCGACTTGTCACTGCCATGATTTGCATGTTGTGCTCTAACGCATGCGCAGTTGCCGATGAGCACGTGTTCAACGGCACGTGTGATGCCTCTGCAGCGGTGTCTGTAGGCAATGGGTACATGCTGGTGGCGGAAGATGAACATGATCTGCTACTGCTCTATGCCATAAACAGACCTGCAACGGATCCGGTGCAGCGGTTTGATTTTTCAACACAGATGCGCGTGGAGGCGGGCAGGGAGAGTGATATTGAGGGGGCGGCACGTGCAGGGCAGCGCATCTACTGGATCACCTCACATGGCAGAAATGCAAAAGGCCGTTTGCGCGCAAACCGCTATCAGCTGTTTGCCACGGATGTTGCAGGCGAATCAACAGGAGAAATCACACTGGCCTGGGCGGGTAATTACAGATCACTGATCCGTGATGCGTTGGATAAGGCATCATGGGAGAGTCCGGAAGCCCGTGAAACGGGGCGTGCCATCAAGCTGCTGCGTGCAGCGACGCGACTGGATGAGCAGGTAAACAAACAGCTTGCTCCGAAAGCAGACGGCCTGAATATCGAGGCATTGGCGGCAATGCCGGGTGGAAAAGGGCTGCTCATTGGCCTGCGTAACCCGCTTGATCATGGCATGGCTCTGCTGCTCCATCTGAAGAATGCGGACGATCTGCTGGCGGGCAAAGCGAAAAGAGCCCTGTTCGGCGGGGCCCGCTTTGTGGAGCTGGGGGGATTGGGCCTGCGATCAATGGCTTACAGTGCCGTGAGCGGTCGGTTTCTGATTATTGCCGGTCCCGCGGCATCCGGTGGCCCATTCAGGCTGTATGCATGGGACTCTGATGCACAGGGCCCGCCGCTGCGGATCAGGGCTCTGGATTTCTCGCAGGGCTCACACCCTGAAGCAGTGGTGCTCTCCGGTTCACGCATCCATATCCTGCATGATGACGGCTCACGCATACTGGCTGGGCGGGTATGCAAGCAGGGGGCGGACAAGCATTTTAGTGTCGATAGCTTTGATGCGGTGAAATAACGTTGAAACGAGACTTCAGCGACGGTTTTATCAGTAAAATATACTCCGCCGGAGGAGATCGGCGCGCTGCACTGCTGTGTGTCAGGCATGATGGTGTATACCACCGTATTGATAATGACTATGGCTATGCCCGCGTGGGTATGGTGGGCCGGTTTACTTGAGTGCCGCTGTAGTCAGTGATGCATCCGTCATGGTTCGGACGATGGAACAATGGCAGGGATCTGCCAGAGTACGTCCATGCGTAATCAAGAGGTGAAGGCGACGATTCGGGCAAAGGCCGTGCAGCACGGTTTTGCGCTCTGTTGTGTGACGCGCCCGCAAGCAGGCCGTATGCATGCCGATGCACTGCAGGGCTGGGTGGATGCCGGCATGCAGGGCGATATGGGCTGGATGGCCGAAAAGAGCCGTCTTCAGCGGCGTATGAATCCGTCATCGATGCTGACTGAGGCAAGCTCGGTGATTACGCTTGCGATGCGTTATACGCCGCCGGCTTATGATCTCGCCGAGGCATCAGCGGCAACCGTCAGGGGTGTGGTGAGCGCCTATGCGCATGGCGATGATTATCATGAGGTGATGAAAAAGCGGCTGAAGGCGCTGGCTGCCGATCTGGATGCACTGCTCGGCAAGCACGATCAGCGTGTGTTTGTTGATACCGCACCGGTACTGGAGCATGCACTGGCGGAAAGCGCCGGACTGGGCTGGCAGGGTAAACATACACTGACGATTCACCGGCAGCTGGGCTCATGGTTTCTGCTCGGTGAAATCTTTACCACCGCCGTGATCGAGCCGGACGCGCCGGCGGTCAACCATTGCGGCAGTTGTAGTGCATGCATCGATGTCTGCCCGACCGCAGCGATTATCGCTCCCTATGTGGTGGATGCCAGACTCTGTATCTCCTATCTGACTATTGAGTTTGACGGTTTCATTCCGCATGCACTGCGCAGCCTGATGGGCAACCGTATTTACGGCTGTGATGATTGTCAGCTGGTCTGCCCGTGGAATGAGCATGCGGGCAAAGGGGCGGCGCTGGAGGATGATCTCCTTAAACCCCGGGGGGAGAATCATCTACCCGACCTTGTTAGTATGCTGCAGCTGGATGAGGGTAGTTTTCGTCTTCACTTCAGGAAATCCCCCGTCCGGCGAACAGGGCGGCGCGGTCTGTTGCGTAATGTCTGTATTGCCATGGGTAACTCCGGCGATGCCGGATTTATACCGCATCTGACTGCTGTGCTTGCGGATGCCGAACCATTGATTCGCGGTCATGCTGTCTGGGCAATCGGGCAGCTTGCAAGTCAGGAAAACAGGGCTGATATGCTGGACGTGATTGTGCGCATGAATGCGGCTGAAAAAAACGATGCTGTACGTGAAGAGATATCACTAACCATGCAGCATATAAGGATGAATGATGATTAAACCGAAGGCTTTTATATTTGATCTCGACGGAACGCTGGTGGATGCACTGCCGGACATTCAGGCCAATGCCAACAGGGCGCTGGCGTCGCTGGGTTATGATCTGCGCCTGAGTCTTGCCGACACGCAACCGCATGTCGGTGGCGGGGCGCACAAGCTGGCTTCCAATGTGTTGGGGCTGCCGATGGAGCATGCCGAGACCATGGCGCTCTACCATGCATTTGCCGATATCTATGAGCAGCATCCGGCCGATCACAGCAAGCCGTTTCCCGGTGTGATGCTGGTGCTTGATACGCTGAAAGCGCGCGGTATTCCGTGCTCAGTGGTGACCGCAAAACCGGCCAGGGCGCGTGTGAAGGTGCTTGATGCGCTGGGGCTGACCGCTTACCTGACCCTGGCGTTGTCG
Organism: Zetaproteobacteria bacterium CG_4_9_14_3_um_filter_54_145; assembly: GCA_002791575.1. Lineage (GTDB taxonomy): Bacteria > Pseudomonadota > Zetaproteobacteria > Mariprofundales > Mariprofundaceae > Mariprofundus. The sequence continues at coordinate 13,670 of PFXI01000020.1, forward strand.
CCGGAAGACGGTTTTGCCAAGAAGCCGGCACCGGATATGTTGTTTGAGTGCTGTAGGGCGATGGGTGTGGAGCCGTCCGAAACGGTGATGGTGGGTGATACCCGTTTTGATGTGGAAGCAGGATTCAATGCCGGTTGTCATACTGTCGCTTTCGCAGAGCACGGTTACCAGGATCTGCCGCAGGAGTTTGTCGGGCGCGTGGTGCCGCTGCCGCTGTTTACCGATCTGCTGAAGTTGATCGATGCGTGATAAACTACTCTCCGGTATCTATGGTATTCTGCCTGCGGACCTGGACACAGACGATCTGCTGGTCAGGGCTGAAGCGGCGCTGCAAGGTGGTCTGCGTATCCTGCAGTTCCGCGACAAGAAACAGGGATATCATCGCGCACTGAAGCGGGCGAAGGCGCTCAGGGTCCTCACATCTGATTATGATGCCTGCTTTATCGTCAATGATTCTGTGCAGATGGCTCTGGATGCTCAGGCTGATGGCGTGCATCTCGGCCGCGATGAGATGCCCAATTTGACACAGCTGCGTGTTGAGGTGGGCTCTTCATTGATTGTCGGGGTAACCTGTCGTGCGGATGCAGGGATGGCCAAACATGTGTTGCGCGATGGTGCCGATTATATCTCCTTTGGCGCGATATGGGCGAGTCACTCCAAGCCGGAGGTGCCGGCAGTAGGGCTACCCCGCCTGATCAAGGCGCGGCAGCTGTTTCCGCAAGCCAACATCTGCGCCATTGGTGGTATCCATGCTGATAATATTGTGCAGGTGAAGGCTGCAGGTGCGGACTGTGCGGCCGTGATTTCCGGCCTGTTCGGCGCTGATGATATCGCATATGAGGCGGCCAAACTGACGGCTATCTGGCAGGCAGCATGAGGGGTGTCATGATGCCGGTTTGTCTGACTATCGGGGGTTCGGACTCCTGCGGCGGGGCGGGTATTCAGGCTGATCTGCGTGTATTTGCCGGGTTAAACGTTCACGGTTGTTCGGCAGTTACCGCGCTGACGGCACAGAACCCGCGGCAAATCAGTCGTATTGAAGCCGTACCGCTGGCGCAGCTGGACGCCGAGATTCACAGCATCTTCGATTATTATGATGTGGCCGTGGTGAAGACCGGCATGCTCTTTGATGCAGGTTATGTGGCGCTGGTGGCAGGTCTGCTTGCGCAGCTGCACAGTGGTGCTGTTGTCGTGGATCCGGTGATGATCTCCAGTAGTGGCAGATCACTGCTGGATGCTGGCGGGGTGGCTACCCTGCAGGCAGCACTCATGCCGCAGGCAACAGTGATGACACCGAATCTGGATGAGGCCGATGCGCTGCTGGGTGAATCACGCGGCTATGCCGCTGCCAATCCCGTCTATACGGCAAAGAACCTGCGTCAGCAGATGGGGTGCGCGGTGCTTCTCAAGGGGGGGCATGCGGATACGGATATGCTGCTCGATGTTCTCTGCGATGTGGATGGCAATATCCACCGCTTCACCCATCCCCGCATGGCCTGGGGGGAGGCAGCCCGCCACGGTACGGGTTGTAGGCTGGCTTCGGCTATTGCTGCAAATCTGGCACATCAGTGCCCGCTGCCGGCAGCGGTGGATGCAGCCATAAACTATCTGCAGCAGCAGTGAGGTGCGGGCTTGATGTTTAACGAGCCGAAATAGACATGCTTTGTAAGTAACTGATTTTTCATTGGAAATATGAAAAAGCTTTATTTTTTCATTGACGGCGCTATACTGCCTCACCGTTTTGGCAGGCTACCCGTTAGTCTGCCTCTCTTTTGGAGGTTTCAATGATCAAACTGTATTCCGATGCCCGTTGTCCGGATTCGCATCGAACCCGTATCGTACTGGCAGAGAAGGAATTGCCGGTGACAACATATGATCTGGAAGCAGATAACCTCCCGGCCGATTTTCTCAAGCTCAACCCATACGGCAAGCTGCCGACCGTGATTGATCGCGATATCGTGTTTTTCGAATCATCTGTGGTCAATGAGTATCTGGACGAGCGTTATCCGCATCCGCCGCTGAAACCGGGCTCACCGGCTGAACGGGCGCAGATGCGTCTGGCTGTGTTGCAGCTGGAGCGCGAGCTCTATCCGCTGTATGAAGAGACGGCCAATCCGCGCAAGAAAAAGGAAGCGGTCAAAAAGATCAGCGCATATCTTGAATCCCTGAATGTCTACCTGGGGCGCCAGATCTATTTTATCGGCGAGCAGTACACGCTGGCCGATATTACGCTGGCACCGATTCTCTGGCGTCTGGAGTCACTGGATATCGACACGGCTGCATGGCCGCACCTGGAAGGCTACATGGACCGTCTGTTTGAGCGTCCTGCCTTCGAGCGGGCCCTGTCCGAATTCGAGCAGATGTTGCGGGAGTATTAAGCAACTGATGCAGTGACAACTGTCACTTCTAGTTATAAGCTCACATGGTTATCATGCCCCGCCTACGCTTTATGCTCATTCACGCATACTGAACAGGATTGAAACAGGGGAAGGACCCATTGTTTGATGTGATTCGTCAGAATGATCCCGAGTGGAGCAGGGTGACCCGCTTTATTCATGATACATATCGTCGCGCCTATAATGCCGAAGTGGACACTTTTATGCCGCAGATCATGCGCGTTACCAATGCCGCCGGCGAATACCGGGCGGTGATGGGATACCGTGCCGCAGGCCAGGAGCGTTTGTTTCTGGAAAACTATCTGGACGACCCGATCGAGGTCTCGATCTCCCGTTACCTCGGCCAGACGGTGGAGCGATCCACCATTGTTGAAGTTGGCAATCTGGCCGAGGCAAATCCGGGCGATGCGCGTCTGGCGATCATTGCTGCAACCGCCTATATGTGGGCCAGGGGCTACCGCTGGGTTGCCTTTACCGGTGTTACGCGCATGCGCAATGTATTTCGCAAGCTGGGTCTGGATACGCGGGAGTTGATGGCGGCCGACGAGTCACGGCTGCCGCCGGAAGAGGTTGCCAAGTGGGGCGCCTACTATCAGGGCAATCCTGTGGTCTGTTTTGCCGATATCAAACATGGACATGATAACCTGCAGGATCTCTGGGCCAGCTTGCGCGATACCTGGGCGGCAGCGGAAGAGGCGGGTCTGAAAGCCGCTGGCGAGATGCAGGAAGCCGAATCGCCGATTGCCGCTGCCGGCGAAGCGCCCCTGCTACCGGTGTGAACGGGTGCGGCATTTGAGTCGCGTGCTGGCAGCACTGCGTGCTACTGCAGCAGATCGTCCGAACCATCCAGCCATTACCTCTTTAACTGTTTCATATAACTATGCTGAACTGATTGCGGCCGTGGACACGGCGGCTGTGCAACTGCGCGAGTCCGGCCTGCATACGCTGGCGCTTGCCGCCGATAATTCACTGGCATGGATTTGCGCGGATCTCGCCTCTATGCAGGCCGGTATTACATTGATACCCGTGCCGCACTTCTTTGCACCGTCGCAGATCTCGCACCTGCTGCACCATGCCGGTGTCGATGCGCTGCTGACGGACAGGCCCGATCAGCTGTCTGCACTGCTCGCACAGCTCTCTATCCCGTATGATGCTGCGGTCACGGCTATCGCAGGGCTGACGCTGATCCGCATACAAACAGCGGATGTAGCCCTGCCGGCCGATTGCGCCAAAATAACCTATACCTCCGGTTCAACCGGTGAGCCGAAGGGTGTCTGCCTGAATCTGGCCGCTATGGAAACGGTTGCCGCATCTCTGGCTGAGGCAACGGGTGCCGGCGCCGATGATCTGCATCTGGCGCTATTGCCTTATGCAACGCTGCTGGAAAATATCGGTGGGGTGTATGCGCCGCTGCTGGTCGGTGCGACGATTCATGCACCCGGTATGGCCGCTATTGGTATGAGCGGTGCCAGTGGTCTGGATGTGGGGCAGTTTGTGACTGCACTGCATGCATCGAAGGCGACGACCTGCATTATGATTCCGCAGATGCTGCATGCGCTGCTGGCAGGTATCGGTGCTGGACTGACAAAACCGAAAAGCTTGCGTTATATTGCCGTGGGCGGCGCTCCTGTCTCTCTGCAACTGCTGGAGCGTGCAGCCACACTGGCTCTGCCTGTGTTCGAGGGTTACGGACTCTCTGAAGCGGCCAGTGTTGTGGCGGTCAATGCGCCTGGGAATAATCGTCCGGGCAGCGTCGGCAAGCCACTGCCGCATTTGCAGCTGAGCTTTGCTGAGGATGGTGAAATACTGGTACGCGGGGCCCTGTTTTCCGGTTATCTGGGTGAGCCGCCACTGGCGGCAACCAAGGCCTGGCCTACTGGCGATATCGGCTATCTGGATGATGAGGGTTATCTGCATCTTGCCGGGCGCAAGAAACATATCTTTATTACCGCATTCGGACGCAATGTCTCACCCGAATGGGTGGAGCGCGAGCTATCGATCGAGCCTGCTATCGGACAGTGCTGCATCTTTGGTGAAGCCCGTCCATTTAATGTGGCGGTAATTTTTCCACGGCAGAATTTTGACCATGCCGCGGTGGATGCGGCTGTTGCGACTGCCAACGCCCGCTTGCCCGATTATGCGCGCATTTCCCGCTGGATTGCCGCTGATGAGCCATTTACCGTAGCCAACGGTCTGTGGACAGGAACCGGCAGGCCGCGTCGGCAACATATTGAGAACTGTTACAGGGATGCACTGAATATCATGTACGAGGAGTCATAATGGCATTTTACGATGATTTGACGCAGGCAACGGAAGCCGAGCGCAATGCGCTGTTGTCTATTCCACTGATTCAGCTGGGAGCGGCAGGGCAGCTCTCGCTGGAGAGTTATCTGGCCTTTCTCGGTCAGGCCTATCACCATGTAAAGCACACCATACCGCTGCTGATGGCGACCGGCGGGCGCCTGCCCGAGCGGTTGGAGTGGCTGCGCGTGGCCATTGGTGAATACATTGAAGAGGAGATGGGCCATCAGGAGTGGATCCTGAATGACATTGCGGCCTGTGGTGCAGACAAGGAAGTCGTGCGTCATGAAACCCCGATGCCGGCAACCGAGTTGATGGTTGCCTATGCCTATGACACGGTGATGCGCAATAACCCGGTCGGCTTTTTTGGTATGGTGCTGGTACTGGAAGGGACAAGTGTGGCGCTGGCAACGCATGCAGCGGACAATATCCAGCAGGCGCTGAACCTGCCCAAGTCGGCATTCTCCTATCTGAGTTCACATGGCTCACTCGATGTCGGTCATGTCGATTTTTATGAGAAGTTGATGAACAGGCTGGACAGAGACGAGGATAAGCAGGCCGTGGTGCACTGTGCGAAGATGATGTATCGCCTGTACGGTGATATTTTCCGCAGCTTACCTGTTGTTCAGCTGGAGGGATAAGTGGAAATCAATGGAAAACGCGTTGTTCTGACCGGTGCTGCCGGTGGTATGGGACGCATCCTGGCCGGTGAACTGGTGGCTGGTGGCGCCACACTGGCCATGGTGGATGCCAATGCCGAGGCACTGCATAAGGTTGCGGAAGAGCTGAAGGGCACCCATGCGGTTGCCGGTGATCTCTCTACGGCAGAGGGGTGCAAGGTTGCCGCTGAAGAGTGTTTGCAGCAACTGGGCGGAATTGATCTGCTGATCAATCTGGCCGGTATTAACAGCTTTGCAGCCTATGAGGATGAAGACCCGAACAAAATCGAGTTGATCATGCGGGTCAATCTACTGGCGCCAATGTGGCTGACGCGTGCATTGCTGCCGTCGATGCTGGAGCAGAACTGCGGACGTATCGTCAATGTCGGTTCTATCTTCGGCTCCATTGGCTTTGCTTATTTCAGTGTCTATTCAGCCAGCAAGTTTGGTCTGCGCGGTTTTTCCGAGGCATTGCGTCGCGAACTGGCCGATACCGCCGTCGATGTCACCTATATTGCCCCGAGAGCCGTGAAAACGCCGATAAACTCAGATACTGTGATGAAGATGAATGAAGCGACCAAGACGAATATGGACGCCCCCGAAGTTGTGGTTAAAAAGATTGTTGAAGCGATTAACAATAATCGCAAAGACATCTATTTCGGTTTTCCGGAAGCGTTATTTGTGCGCATCAACGCGATTTTACCGCGCCTTGTCGACAAGGCACTGGTTGCGCAGAATCGCATCGCCCGCACATTTGCCAAGAAGCAGTAGTCAAAGGCATTTACCGCAGAGTGCGCAAAGGTACGCAAAGGAAAGGAAAAATCTTTATATGAATTTATCTGTACTCACTGCTGTCCGGTTAAACATTGATCAGGCTCAGTTGGTTTAAATTTTCAGTTGGTTGTCGTTTTGGTGGAGGCGATTGTTTCATCACTAATTC
>PFXI01000111.1 GCA_002791575.1 Zetaproteobacteria bacterium CG_4_9_14_3_um_filter_54_145
AGCCGGGATGAAATACAGGCACTGCTGGCGGAGGTCGAGGGCGTTCACGGTCTTATTGCCAGGTTAATGTATGGTGGCGGTTTGCGGCTCATGGAAGCGTTATGTTAATGGTACCAGGTCTTGAATGTTGAATTGCCTGATCTGCGAGCGGCTGATCTGGACAGTTAGCCAATCATGACAGGAGCCCTGGCACTGAAAGCAGTCAGTCAGCCTGTTGCGGGGCAGGCGCGTGCGTCAGGCTGTATTGCTCGATAAAGCGTTTCACCTTCGCATCCTTGTCAGCGGTGAGGCTCTGCAGCAGCTGCGCCAGCCGCTCGCTGTTATCCGGGCTTATCAAGGCATCCATCTGAGCTTTGCCGCGGATACCGGCGCTCCTCAGGCTTTGTAACAGATTTCCATCGGCAACAAACAGCATCAACCCGGCCTGATCAATCCAGTCGTTCAGCTGCTCTTTCGAGACCAGATTTTCTATGCGGCTGTAGAGCAGATCCCGCCGTTTGCCGATTGTCGCCAGCTGGTGGATATCCACGATACCCTCTTCAAACAGTCGATCGCGCATCAGGGCATTCATGCCCTGCACATGCTCCATCGACAGCGTTGATGAGGGGGTAAACACCTCTCCGACAAACTCGGAGCTTTTGATTGTCTGCCATGTGGCCTGTGCAGCCTGCATCGGAAACACACCGGAAAAGAATGCCAGCGCCACAAGAAAATAGACGGCTTTGCCGTTATCCACGACAAGTGCCCTGTCATTGTCGTCGTTTGTCACGGCATAGGGTTTGAACAGGGCCTGAAACACGCAGTAGATCAGAATGGAGACAAACAGTGCCATGATCATGCGGATCGCACCGGAAAAAAACACCCTCGGCATCAGATCCTGATTACCGGCACGCATAACAATACTGTAGATATTATAGAGCCAGGCACCCTGCAACGCCCACAGCGATACAGAGAGCGGATACAGGATGCCCGGTGCGATCTGACCGATACTGAGCGAGCGGAAGGTTCTGTAGATCAGATCCCTTTTGCCCGATAGCGGATCACTCTCTTTCATCAATGCGTTCAGATAAAAGCAGTTATCCGCCTGCAGGATATAGCCGAAGAGCAGCATACTCAGCGTGGAGATACAGGCCGTCGGGACAAAAAAGTCGTGCCTGTCGTAGAGGTTGAGCGACTGGCCATTATCCAGATAGCCGCTGGTATATAAATAAAGCAGCAGATAAAAGGTGCCACCATAAATAGCGGTCAGCACAATCAGCGTAGAGTAGCGGTTAAAACATGCGGGCAGCGCGATGAGCTTCACCCCGTTCTGGCGGGCAATACGGTAATCGTGCACCAGCATCATCATCACAGGGATCGATAAGGCCCCGATGAATATAAAGAACTCGGAAAAAGACATCGCCTGCACCTCCGCCCCATCAAGCGTTGGATACAGTGTAGCAGAAAATTATCGCACTTGCGGGCAGCCCTGCCCGCACTGAAACGCTGAATGGATCAGCGCTTCCTTAAGCGCGTTCGGCGTTAACCATGTCGGCAAAACGATCGAAGAGATAGTCGGAATCCTGCGGGCCGGGGCTCGCTTCCGGATGATACTGCACGGAGAAGACCTGTTTACCCTTGAGCTGCAGACCCTCGACAGTGCCATCGAACAGTGAGCGATGGGTAATCTCAACACCATCAGGAATCGCATCGTCGGAGACGGCAAAACCGTGGTTCTGGCTGGTGATCTCGATCTTGCCGGTAGTTTCATCCTTGACAGGATGATTGCCGCCGCGATGACCGAACTTGAGCTTGAAGGTGGACATACCAAGCGCCTGACTAAGCAGCTGATGACCCATGCAGATACCGAAAATAGGAACATCGCCGGCAACCAGCTCGCGAATCGTATTCACGGCATAGCCGACTGCAGCCGGATCACCCGGACCATTGGAGAGGAAGATGCCATCGGGATTCATGGCCAGCACGGCTGCTGCAGAGGTATCGGCAGGCACAATGCTCACCCTCATGCCGCGATCAGCCAGCTTGTGGAAAATATTGCGTTTGCAGCCGAAATCAAATGCGACCACATGAGAACTCACACGCGGTTCGTGATAGCTGACATCATCCAGATGGAAACTGCCCCGCTGCCACTCTGAAACCTGTTTGCAACTGACCTGACCAACCAGATCGCGTCCTTCCAGCCCTTCCCAGCCACGGGCCATGCCCAGTGCATCGGCCTCACTCATGCCATCGGAGGCAATCACACCATTCTGGGCACCGTGATCGCGCAAATGGCGAACCAGCGCACGTGTGTCGACGCCGGAGATGCCGACAATACCCTGTTGCTCCAGCCAGTCGGCCAGATCGGCTTCGGCCCTGTAGTTGGAGGTCTTGCGCGCAGGAGCCCTGACAATACAGCCGCGCACCGAGACGCTCTCCGATTCCATATCATCGGCATTGATACCGACATTGCCGATATGCGGATAGGTAAAGGTCATGATCTGGTCTGTGTAGGAGGGGTCGGTCAGGATCTCCTGATAACCGGTCATCGATGTGTTAAAGCAGACTTCGCCGACCGTATGGCCGGTGGCACCAAAAGCGTGCCCCCGAAAAATTCGTCCATCCGCCAATGCCAATATAGCTTCTGTCATCGCTGCACGCACCTCTCTGTATAGAACGGGCCGCAGATTACGAAATCGCGGTAACAAAGTCGAGTTGCAAAACACCAAACCCGCCCTGTGCCATCTCTCATTCGTGACGCACTACCTGCCGCGCTCAACCAATATGGACTCCTGCAGCTGGCAAAGCAAATCACGCTCGCAGGATGATAGTGCTACCACCTTTGCCTGCACCACAACACCCAAGCCACACCGGCACTTCTTTCTTTGTGGTTAAATACCATGCCTGTTTACGACATACTACGCCGGCAAGCGTAACAGAGGAGAAAGCATGGCAGTGATCCATATGCAGGATTTAATCGATATTCTCGAACAGACCGGCCGCGATATTATCATGCCCGCGTTCGCGCAAGCGGTGCAGAGTGAAACAAAAAGCGATGGTTCTCTGGTCACCACAACCGATCTGGCCTGTCAGGCATATATCCAGCAAAGACTACAACAACTGGATGCATCCATTCCCATGCTTGGCGAAGAGATGTCCGAGCACGATCAATTATCGCTGCTCACCGGCCATACCGGCGCCATCTGGTGTCTGGACCCGCTGGACGGCACCACCAACTTCACCACATCCCTGCCCTGCTTTGCTCTCTCGCTGGCCCTGATCAGACAGGGGAAGCCTGTCATGGCCTGCATCCACGACCCGGTAAGGCAGGAGACATTCGCCGCCGAACCGGAACTGGGGGCCTGCCTCAATGGTCAGGCTATTCATGCCGCCGGCGCAACTGCACTCTCCGATACGGTTGGCTTTATCGACTCCAAGCGCCTGCCCGCGGCCATTGCCACCGCCTTTGCCTGCAAGCCGTTCTATCGCAGCCAGCGCAATATCGGATCATGTGCACTGGAGTGGGCATGGCTGGCCGCCGGCCGCGCCCAATTCATTATCCATGGCAATGAGAAAATATGGGATTTTGCCGCGGGCAGTCTGATCGCCGCAGAGGCCGGTTGCATCGTCAGTGACTTCGCCGGCAGGCCCTTTTTTCCCACCACACGCCTCAGCTCCCCGGTTCTTGCGGCATGCAACAGCGAGCTTCATACACAGGTGAAACATCTGCTGATACAGGCAAAGCAAGAAATATAAAGCTTTTTTTACCCATATCATGTTCAGTGTCGATTTCTGTTGTCAAATCCGCTAGGATGCCGCTGCAATTGATACAAATGCCACACAATATTCACATGAAATCAGAGAGGGGATAGTCGAATGGGTAGCGTTAGCAATCTGAAGATTGATCTAGTAGAAGTATGTGAGGCGGCTGCACGTGCCTGTGCACCGTTCGTCGGTTCCGGCCAGAAAGATGAAGGCGATGGGCTGGCGGTTGACGCTATGCGCAAACGCATCAACGAAGTAAAAATGAACGGCGTGATCGTGATTGGCGAAGGCGCCAAAGACGAAGCACCCGCCCTGTATGATGATGAAAAAGTAGGCACCGGCGAAGGCATCGGCGTTGATATCGCGGTTGACCCTATTGAAGGCACCAACCTGTTCGCCAAAGACATGCCCGGCTCCATCGTAACACTGGCAGCGGCACCCGCCGGCTCCATGTACCGTCCAGGCTCCTGCTTTTATATGGACAAGCAGGTATATCCTAAGGCCGCTCGCGGCAGAATCGATCCGGAAGCACCGATCGCGGACCGTCTGAAGCAGCTGGCAGCAGCACTGGGCAAAGACGTTGCCGAGTTGAAGATTTTTATCCTCGACAAACCGCGCCACCAGCAGATGATGAAAGAGGTCTATGCGACAGGCGCCAAGATTCGTCTGGCTACCGATGGCGATGTAAACGGCGCGATTCAGGCAGTATTGAATATGGGCTCCGACGCACTGTTCGGCATCGGCGGCACACCCGAAGGTATCGTCACCGCCTGTGCGGCCCGTGCCATGGGCGCAGAGATGTTCGGTCGTATGGCTCCGCAGAAGGATTTTGAGATCGAGCTTTGCAAGAAAGAGGGTATCGACACCAAGCGCATCATTACACGTGATGAGCTGGTCACCTCTGACGATTGCCTGTTCATTGCTACCGGCCTGACCTCCGGCGCCTATGTGCGCCACGTCAAGGTTGGCCATGACAACCATGGCAAGTTCATGACCACAGACACCGTGGTACTCGACGGCGGCATCGGCAACATCCGCCATGTGCAAACCACATTGCATGTATAAATAGTATCACCCATAAGTCCGCACCATATAAGCCGGGCTTATGGGTTTTATAATTTATCGTGATTAGATTTTATACACACAACTAGTAGGGTTCATCAGGACCACTCACCATAAGGGGAAAAGCATATGAGCAACAATCGCAGACATCTGGCTAACGCCGTTCGTGCGCTGGCCATGGACGCTGTACAGAAGGCAAATTCCGGCCACCCGGGCGCGCCAATGGGCATGGCGGATATCGCCGAGGTTTTGTGGAACGATTACATGAAACACAATCCGACAAACCCTAAATGGGCCGATCGTGACCGTTTCATCCTTTCCAACGGCCACGGCTCTATGCTGATTTACTCCCTGCTTCATCTTACCGGCTACGATCTGAGCATCGAAGATCTGAAACAGTTCCGTCAGCTGCACTCACGCACACCGGGCCACCCGGAGTACGGTTATGCGCCAGGCGTTGAGACCACAACCGGACCATTGGGTCAGGGCATCACCAACGGCGTCGGTATGGCACTGGCAGAAAAGACACTGGCTGCCCAGTTCAACAAGCCGGGTCACGCCATTGTAGACCACAACACCTATGTATTCCTCGGCGACGGCTGCCTGATGGAAGGTATTTCACATGAAGCTTGTTCCCTGGCCGGCACACTGGGTCTGGGTAAGCTGATCGCATTCTGGGACGACAACGGCATCTCCATCGACGGCCACGTTGAAGGCTGGTTCACCGATGATACACCGGGCCGTTTCGAAGCTTATGGCTGGCAGGTCATCCGCAATGTTGACGGTCACGATGCTGACGAGATCAAGGCAGCCATCGAGACTGCCAAAGCAAACAGCACACAGCCAACCATGATCTGCTGCAAAACTGTTATCGGCTTCGGCTCTCCGAACATGGCCGGCACACACGACTGCCATGGCGCAGCTCTCGGTCACGAAGAGATCGCTCTGGTTCGCAAGGAACTGGGCTGGGAATATGAGCCATTCGTCATTCCTGAAGATGTCTACGCGGCGTGGGATGCCAAGGATGCCGGCGCAACCGCAGAATCCGACTGGGACGCCCGTTTCGCGGCATACGCTGCCGAGTACCCTGCAGAAGCGGCTGAATACACCCGTCGCATCAACAGTGAGCTCTCTGAAAACTGGGAAGCAGACGCGGATGCATTCATTGCTTCCGTTGATGCAAAAGCTGAAACCATCGCTTCCCGCAAAGCTTCGCAGAATGCTATTGAAGGCCTGGCCAAGATCACCCCTGAATTCCTGGGTGGTTCTGCAGACCTTGCCGGCTCAAACCTGACCCTGTGGTCCGGTGCAAGACCGGTGACCAACAATGATGACGGCAACTACGTGAACTACGGCGTACGTGAGTTCGGCATGGCTGCCATGATCAACGGTATCTCACTGCACGGCGGCTTTGTACCTTACGGCGCAACCTTCCTGATGTTCTCGGAGTATGCGCGTAATGCCCTGCGTATGGCGGCCCTGATGAAGATCCGTCATATCGAAGTATTCACCCATGACTCCATCGGTCTTGGTGAAGATGGCCCGACCCATCAGCCGGTTGAACAGACTGCAACACTGCGCATGATCCCGAATATGGATGTATGGCGCCCTTGTGATGCAGTTGAATCTTCCGTCTCATGGAAGTCCGCCATCATGAATGTGACCGGCCCAACTTCACTGATCTTCTCACGTCAGAACCTGCCTCACCAGGCACGCAGTGCTGAACAGATCAAACTGATCGAACGCGGCGGTTACATTCTCAAAGATTGCGCAGGCACTCCGGATGCCATCATCATTGCAACCGGTTCCGAAGTATCACTGGCTATGGAAGCTGCTGCTGCACTGACAGGTAAAAAGGTCCGTGTTGTATCCATGCCATCAACCAACACCTTCGACAAACAGGATGCCGCATACAGAGAGTCAGTACTCCCTGCTGCTGTCAGTGCACGCGTTGCTGTTGAAGCCGGCGTAACCGGCTTCTGGGCAAAATACGTTGGTCTGGGTGGCAAGGTTGTCGGCATCGACACCTTCGGCGAATCGGCTCCTGCCGGTGAGCTGTATAAACTGTTTGGTATCACCACTGATGCGGTTGTCGCAGCAGTGAACGAAATTGCTTAAGTAAATACGGAGAGGAGAGGATAAATATGACAACAAAAATTGGTATTAATGGCTTCGGCCGCATTGGACGTATGGTATTCCGCGCTGTAGCAAAAAATTACACAGACATGGAAATCGTAGGCATTAACGATCTGCTGGATGCTGAATATCTGGCATACATGCTGAAGTACGACTCCGTACATGGCCGTTTTGATGGCGATGTCTCTGTTGATGGCAACAATCTGGTAGTAAACGGCAAGACCATCCGCCTGACCGCCGAGCGCAACCCGGCTGATCTGAAGTGGGATGAAGTTGGCGCGGAAATCGTCATCGATTGTACCGGTTTCTTCCTGACCACTGAAACCTGCCAGGCTCATATCGATGCCGGCGCCAAGAAGGTTGTACAGTCTGCACCTGCCAAGGACAAGACACCTATGTTCGTATATGGTGTTAACCATAACGAATACGCTGGCCAGTCCATCGTATCCGCGGCTTCCTGCACCACCAACTGCCTGGCTCCTATGGCCAAGGTCATCAATGACAACTTCGGCATCAAACGCGGTCTGATGACCACGGTTCATGCTGCTACTGCTACCCAGAAAACAGTTGACGGTCCTTCCATGAAAGACTGGCGCGGTGGTCGCGGTATCCTGGAGAACATCATCCCCTCCTCTACCGGCGCTGCAAAAGCTGTAGGCATCGTTCTGCCTGAGCTCAACGGCAAGCTGACCGGCATGGCCTTCCGCGTACCGACATCCGATGTCTCCGTAGTCGATCTGACTTGCGAGCTGGAGAAGCCGGCTACATACGAAGAGATCTGCGCTGTCATGAAGGCTGCTTCTGAAGGCGAGCTCAAGGGCACACTCGGTTACACCGATGAGAAGGTTGTTTCAACAGACTTCCGCGGCATTAGCAACTCCTCCATCTTTGATGCAGGCGCTGGTATCGCGCTGGACAGCACCTTCGTCAAGCTTGTTGCATGGTATGACAACGAATACGGCTATACCTGCAATATGATGAATCTGGTTCGTCACATAGCCAAGTAAGAACTCGACGTGGGAGCCTTTGGCTCCCACGTTTGTCATTGCCCGTTTGCATGTACCAGCAAGTCGGCAGCGACAAACGTTCACGCGTTGTTGATCGATCTGATGTCATATGCCTGTCCTAAATGCAGTTCAGACTGCTGCACACCAGATATTATTTCATAAGAAGGAGAAGAGAATGTCTGTAATCAAAATGACCGACCTTGACCTGGCTGGTAAACGCGTACTTATCCGCGAAGACCTGAATGTGCCGATCAAAGATGGCAAGGTAACTTCTGATGCGCGCATCCGCGCCAGCATGGACACCATTGAACATGCGATGAATGCCGGAGCCAAGGTAATGCTGATGTCTCACGTTGGTCGTCCTACCGAAGGCGAATTCAGCGAAGAGAACTCCCTCAAACCTGTTGCCGACCACCTCGCCTCCCTGCTGGGCAAACCGGTACGTCTGATTCGTGACTATCTCAACGGTGGCTTCGACGTTGCCGATGGCGAAGTTGTATTGCTGGAAAATGTGCGTTTCAATGCCGGCGAAGGCAAGAATGACGCAGAGCTCTCCAAAAAGTATGCCGCACTGTGCGACATCTATGTCATGGACGCATTCGGCACCGCACATCGTGCGCAGGCATCTACCCACGGCGCTGGCGTTTACGCTCCTGTAGCCTGTGCTGGCCCACTGCTGGCCGGTGAGCTGGAAGCACTGGGCAAGGCACTGCATAACCCGGCTCGTCCGATGGTTGCCATCGTTGGCGGCTCCAAGGTCTCCACCAAGCTGACAGTTCTCGAGTCCCTCTCCACCATCGTCGATCAGCTGGTTGTGGGCGGCGGCATTGCCAACACCTTCATCGCCGCTGCTGGCAATCCGGTCGGCAAGTCCCTGTACGAAGCAGATCTTATCGACACCTGCAAGAAGCTGACCGCAGACGCAGAAGCGCGTGGCGGCAGCATCCCTGTACCGACAGACGTCGTCTGCGCCAAGAAGTTTGCTCCCGATGCTGAAGCAACACTGAAAGGCGCAACCGAAGTACTGGATGACGATATGATTTTCGACATCGGTCCTGATTCTGCAGCTGCACTGGCTGAAATCATCATGAATGCAGGCACCATCGTATGGAACGGCCCTGTAGGTGTATTCGAATTCGACCAGTTCGGCGAAGGCACCAAAGCCATTTCACTGGCTATTGCCGAGTCTTCCGCATTCTCCATCGCAGGCGGCGGTGACACACTGGCCGCAGTGGACAAATACGGCATAGCAGACAAAGTATCATATATTTCAACTGGTGGCGGCGCTTTCCTGGAATTCCTGGAAGGCAAGAAATTGCCAGCTGTAACCATGTTAGAGGAGCGCGCGGCTTAAGTGAGTAGAATTATTCGTAGAACCAAAATAGTAGCAACACTCGGTCCAGCCTCAGAATCTCCTGAGGTACTGGATCGCTTAATCAAGGCGGGCGTCAACGTAGTGCGCCTGAACTTCTCCCATGGCACACCGGAAGAGCATCGTCAGCGCGCAGAAAACGTGCGTACTGCAGCCAAAAACAACGGCGTCGTAGTAGGTATTCTGGCAGACATGCAGGGACCGAAAATTCGTGTGGGTAAATTCATCAACGGCAAAACGATGCTTGAGCCGGGCCAGAAATTCATCATTGATGCAGATATGGACCTGGATGCAGGCACCGATGATTGCGTTGGTATCACCTATAAAGAGCTGATTGATGATGTCAAAGCGGGTGACCGCTTGCTGCTCAATGACGGCTTGATTGTCATGGATGCTGACTATGTCGTCGGTCAGAAGATTCACTGTACCGTAGTACTCGGTGGTGAACTCTCCAACAACAAGGGTATCAACAAAGCCGGCGGCGGACTCTCTGCTGCTGCCCTCACCGACAAGGACAAGGAAGACATCATCACTGCCTGCTCTATCGGCGTGGATTATATTGCTATCTCCTTCCCGCGTCATGGCGCTGATATGGACTATGCTCGCCAGCTGGTTCGTGCGGCAGGTGGCCATGCAGGCCTCGTTGCCAAGGTGGAACGTGCAGAAGCTGTGGAAGATGAAAATCTGAAATCAATCATGGAAGCATCCGATGCTGTCATGGTGGCACGTGGTGATCTCGGCGTAGAAGTCGGCGATGCTGCTGTACCGCCTATTCAGAAAAAGATGCTGCGTATGGCACCGAAGTATAACTGTCCGGTCATCGTGGCCACGCAGATGATGGAATCGATGTGCAACAATCCCATCCCGACGCGTGCGGAGGTCAATGATGTGGCCAATGCCGTACTTGATGGTACCGATGCCGTGATGCTTTCTGGTGAATCTGCTGCAGGTAAATATCCTGTGGAAGCAGTTGAAGCCATGCACCGCACCTGTATTGAGACGGAAAAACAGCGCGTATTGCCTTCAGCGGCAACCCGCGATCCACGTTTCCCGCCTCACTCGATTGATGAATGTATTGCCCGTCAGGCTATGGAGACAGCTCACTCCATGCCGATCCGCGCTATTACCGCATTCACCGATACCGGCAATACCGTACTGTACATGTCCCGGCATCTGGGCGATGTGCCGATCTATGCACTGACACCCAAACAGTCAACGCTGGGCAGGGTCTCCCTGTTCCGCAATGTCACGCCATTGTGCATGGAAGTCGATTATGGCCCGACCGAAGCGCCACAGGCGACAGTCGATGTCAAAAAGCTGATGCTCGATAAGGGTCTTGCTGATGAGGATGACCTGATCATCATGACTTTCGGTACGCCAATGGGACATTCCGGCGGCACCAATGCGTTGAAAATCATTCGCATCGGAGATAACCTCATTTAATACGAGGTTGAAAATTCTGGCTGTAAAGAGCCAACTAACGGGCGCAAGTCCGTTACATCTCAAGGAGGAAGGAAATGGCACTCATTTCATTGCGTCAACTACTGGATCATGCGGCTGAAAACAGCTATGGCATGCCAGCATTCAATGTAAATAACATGGAGCAGGTGCATGCAATCATGCAGGCTGCCAATGAAGTCGATTCACCGGTCATCATGCAGGGTTCTGCTGGTGCTCGCGGTTACGCCGGCGAAGCATTCCTGCGTCACCTGATCTCTGCTGCTGTTGAGCAGTACCCGCACATCCCTGTAGTGATGCATCAGGATCACGGTTCTGAGCCTGCAGTATGTCTGCGCTCTATCCAGTCAGGCTTCTCATCTGTCATGATGGATGGCTCTCTGATGGCTGATGCCAAGACCCCTTCTTCTTACGAGTACAACGTTGAAACAACGCGCAAAGTAGTTGAGATGGCTCACGCCGGCGGCGTATCTGTTGAGGGCGAGCTGGGCTGCCTGGGTTCTCTGGAAACCGGCATGATGGGCGAGGAAGACGGCCACGGCGCTGAAGGCAAACTGGATATCGAGCAGTTACTGACCGGCGTTGATGAAGCTGCTGACTTCGTGGAAAAAACCGGCGTTGATGCTCTGGCTATCGCCATCGGCACGTCTCATGGCGCTTACAAGTTCACCAAGCCACCAACGGGCGCTGTACTGCGCATTGACCGTATTCAGGAAATCCACGCCAAGCTGCCGAACACGCATCTTGTCATGCACGGCTCTTCTTCCGTTCCTCAGGAGTGGCTGGCTATCATCAATGAATACGGCGGCGACATGGGCGAAACTTATGGCGTTCCTGTTGAAGAGATCGTTGAAGGCATCAAGTCCGGCGTTCGCAAGGTAAACATCGATACCGACCTGCGTATGGCTTCTACAGGTGCAGTGCGCAAGTTCCTGGTGGAAAATCCA
This sequence comes from Zetaproteobacteria bacterium CG_4_9_14_3_um_filter_54_145, assembly GCA_002791575.1. Classification (GTDB taxonomy): domain Bacteria; phylum Pseudomonadota; class Zetaproteobacteria; order Mariprofundales; family Mariprofundaceae; genus Mariprofundus. Next base: position 11,727 of record PFXI01000111.1, read on the forward strand.
TCCAACTTCGATCCACGCAAGTTCCTGAAAGCTTCCACTGCAGCGATGCAGGGTATCTGCAAAGCACGTTTCGAAGCTTTCGGCTCTGCCGGCAACGCCTCCAAGATCAAGCCACGCTCTCTGGAGAGCATGATCAGCTACTACAGCTAAGCAAGAACCAAGGATGCAAGAAAAGGCGGGCTCTGTTGAGTCCGCCTTTTTTGTTTATGCTCTCCCCGCTCAAAAAGCCGCGCAAATTCCATTTCACAATCATGACATGCCTTGCCAATATTCTTTTGATTCCATGCAGAGTGTCCGTTAGCTTCTAATCCCCGCTGACGGACCAGCGATGCGGAGTGCGCATGCAGCGGCTGCACCATTCATTAAAGCAGGACCTGACCAAAACCATTCTGGTTTGGAGCACGGCCTTCTTCGCCCTGCTGATGATCACATTTCTGCTTTCATTTCAGCAACTTGAAAGCTATGTCCTGGGCCTGATGGCAGACCACCGCCTCAACTATCAGACACAAGAGTTCGACAAGCATCTGAACCAGCAGGATCATCGTTCCATCCAGGAAGAGATCGAGGCACTGACTCAGGATGAGATGATCTCGGCCATGCTGGTCATTGATGACAGCGGCAAGATACTGCATGTGGCAGTGAGTAGAGATGATGATTCAGCATTGTCGCTGACCGCACCGATCACTGTTGAGCATCTGCAACAGCAGATCGATGCCACAGCCCACCTGCACCTCTACGCCGGAAACATACCCAACTCCCCGGCCAGACTGCTGCTTATTCTGAATGACCGGCCAGTCGATATGGCCCTCTACTCGGCAACCGTCTGGACCGCCCTGATGCTGCTTGTGCTGGTGCTATTATCAATCAAGGCGCTGCACGTCGCACTACATCGTCATCTGATACGACCTGTCGAGCAGCTGCGTCAGGCGGTCAACAATGACAGGATGGATGAGCAGAGCATTCTGGCGCTGGAGCAGGAGCTGCCGGAAGAGGCCGCCGACATACTGGAAATATACGATCAATTGAAACATCAGCACTCGGACATGTGCAGCCACCTCCCGGAGATGCTGGCGGCCCTGCCCAGCTGTTTCTGGTGGTCGGATGATGGCAAGAGCTATGCCGGCCTATCTGATCGATCCAGCGAGATCATGGGAGAGGCATCGGCCACACTGGTCGGGCAGGCACTGTGGAGCTGGACAGGCAGTCTGGAACAGGTGAACGCCAACAGCAGACTGTTGCAGCTGGGTATTGCAGAAAATCGGCAGCAGATGGATTTTGCCTATCAGCTCATCAACAATGACACATTACACTGGTACGGTGAAAGCATCACCATCTGTTACGACAAGGATGGAGAGGTGCATGTCATCTATGGCATTATCAATGATATCAGCACGCGCAAAAACAAGCAGCATCAGCAGGCGGAAGCGCTCGAGGTAGAGCATCGCCTGCAGGCCACATCCACGCTCGTTGGCGGCATTGCGCATGAATTCAACAACGCGCTGGCCGGCATGAACGGCAACCTGTTCCTGATCAGACAAGCGACCAGCGATGCACAGACGCATATGCGCATTAACCGCATCGAGAAACTGATTGATCGCTCGGCGTCGATCATTGACCGCATGCTGGCTTTTTCCAGGCAGAGTATAGGCCACCCGACCCCTATTGATCTGGGTGCATTTCTCGACAGCTTCGCCATAACCCTGTTACCCGGCTTGCCCGATAACACCAACTTCGCACTGCATCTGGATGGCGTTCGGGAGAGTAACCCGCTGATAAAACCATACATTCAGGCCGATGAGAAAAAGATACATGATGTGCTGCTGCAACTGATCGACAATGCACTGCAGGCCACAAAAGAGAGCAGTGCGCCCCACATTGAGCTGAGTCTGGCATATCTGGAGGCGGATGATGAATTCCTGCGCCAGCATTCCGGGCTCTCATCCAGGTCACTGCTGCATTTGAGCGTCAGCGATAACGGCAGCGGCATTAGCGAAGACATACAGAAACGGATATTTGAGCCCTTCTTTACCACCCGCGAGGTTGGCCAGGGCACCGGTCTGGGGTTGTCGATGGTACATGGCTATATCCGTCAGATCGGCGGCGACATTCATTTCGACAGCAGCATCGGTCACGGTACCACCTTCCATATCTATCTACCCAGAATTCTGTCACAGCCGGACAAGACATCATCAGATATCACCCTGCATGGGAACGGTGAACTTATTCTGGTCATCGATGATGATAAAATGGTCTGTGAATCGACCTGCACGATCCTCGAGCGTATGGGTTATCAATCCATTGCAGCCAGCAGCGGCGAACAGGGTGTTGCCCTGTTCAGCCAGCATCAGACGGAGATCCGGCTGGTATTCATGGATATCCTGATGCCCGGCATCAATGGTGTTGAGGCATCACGCCGCATCCGCAAACTGGTTCCGGATATGCCTGTCATTTTCATCACCGGCTACGACCGTACACAACCTCTGGAGTCGGAGGTCTACGCCGAAAATACCGAGCTGATCAACAAGCCATTCCGTATCAGCATGCTCAGCCTCTGTATTCAACAGGCACTTGACGGAAATCTGGGTAAGGCGCCGAGCTGATTGAGCCCTCCTTGCAGTATTGATTATGGCAAAGGACTTGCTGTGTTTTTCCGTATGCGTGTAGTTAAACAGCATTTCAACGGCAACACTCATGCCTGAACGGCGTGTGGATGGCATTGCCAAAAGTGAGGCCGTCGGCTGGTCATCACGCGGGCTAAGCAAGCCTGCCGCTTCGCCGCTACGCATTCTCTCCGGCCAGCTTAGCGACATACCCATTGGCAAAACCATGACCGCCGTCGTTCAAAACACAAAAAGCGGCGTCTTCACCATCACGCTCAATGGTGAAACATTAACCCTCAAAGGGTTGCCACCGACACTGACCGGCAAGCAGGCAGACTTTATCGCACAACAGGGCAAAAGCGGCGGTAGAACGATGACGCAACTGTTCTGGACCGGTATCAGTCGCAGCAATCAGCCTGCAGCCACGCCACTGGCGCTGCGCTCGGCGCTACCTGCAGCGCTTTCGCCCGGTAGCGCCATCTCAGCCCGTATAGAGTCAGTACAGGCTGGCGTCATGCAGCTGCGCATCGAAGGCGGAGCCAAGCAGACCATCGCCACCACAGCGGCTGCAGGCTTCAAAACAGGTCAAACACTCAACGGCATAGTGCATGAGATAGATGGCAAACCGGTATTGCTGGCCCGTGCATCGCAACCTCAACTGCAGGTGGGGTCACGGCAGGCAGAGCCCGGAATCACGCCGCTGGTGCTGCGCTCGGCGCTGCCTGCAGGAGTTACAGCCGGCAGTGCCATCTCAGCCCGCATTGAATCGCTACAGTCCGGTCTCATGCAGCTGCGCATCGAAGGTGGTACAGCCGCTAACCACACCATCACCACTACAGCGGCTGCAGGCTTTAAAACAGGTCAGCTAGTCAACGGTATAGTGCATGAGGTCGATGGCAAACCGGTACTGCTGGCCCGCACGTCGCAACCTCAGCGGCAGGCGGAGCCCGGAATCACACCACTGGCACTACGTTCCGCACCGCCTGCGGGGCTTTCGCCCGGCAGCACTATCTCAGCCCGCGTCGAATCGATTCAGCCCGGCCACATGCAGCTGCGCATAGAGGGTGGTATAGCCAGCAACCAAAACATTATCACCACAACGGCTGCCGGCATTAAACCGGATCAGCTGCTCACCGGCACACTGCAGGAGATTGACGGCAAACCGGTCTTTCTGACACACTCAGCAAGCAGCGTTGAGGGACGAGAGCTCCTGCAGCAGAAATCCGCGCTGCCCACGCAGCCAACTGCTCCTGTGAACCATGCCCTTGCAAACATGCGTCCGGGAGCCACCGCTCTTGCCATTGTGGAAAAAGTATTGGGCAATGGCCAGGTGCAGCTGAGCCTGCAAGGCAACCGCATCAATACCCCTGCCCCGCCATCCATTGCCGCCGGCGATGGGCTGATCATAAAGATGACGGACAAGGCGCCATCTTTTGACGTATTGTCCGTCCAGCAGAATGTGATCGGCAAGGCGCATGCCCTGGTACGCCAGCAGGCCGCTACAAATATCCCGCTTGCAGATAACCTGACTGCCATCCGTAACCTGCTGGCGCCATTACCCGTCGAGGCCATGCGCACAATCCCCGTTCTCGCACAGCTGGAGGGTTGGCTCAACAGTGCAACAGTCGATCCGGAGAGCCCCTTAAATGGAGAACGTCTGGCCGGTATGATACAACAGTCCGGGCAACTGCTGGAGCATAAACTGCTGCAGCAGGGACCGCTTACCGCATCAACACTGCAGGATCTGAAGGCGATATTACTCGCCATAGCATCATCACCACTGACAGAGAGCAGCATCCGTCATCTTGCACAGCGGCTGAGCGAGCTTGGCCACAGTGCAGCATCCCGCATTGAATCCACGCAGGCACTGAATCTGCTGGCGCAGACACATGCCGATCCGATACGCTTTGAGCTGCCCATGCTGGTCAATCAGCAGGTGGTGAATGTACAGCTCTCCGTTGAGCAACAGGAGCTTGCTGATGGCGAGGCAGGGCAGATGAGCAACGAGCAAGCGGGCTGTAAGGTGCTTATTGCACTGGAGATGAGCAGGCTGGGTAAACTGCGCGTGGATGCCACCATCTCGGATAAGGCCGTACATGCACGCATCCATGCCCTACCGGAGGCAAGGGATATGATGCAGTCGCATATCCAGCGGCTGGAGAGCCGCTTGCTGAATCTGGGTTTCAGCGAAATCTACCTGATCACCACCCCTGCCCAACCGGCTCAGGAGATGCAACAACGCTTCGAACAACTGGAACAGATGAAACCCGCATCACCCGGCCTGCTGGATATACGCATATGAGCGAGCGCAAACATCAGGCCATTGCCCTGAACTGGAATCCCTATCTGGATGCAGCCCCGAAGATCACGGCCAAAGGCAGCGGTCTGCTGGCCGATGAGATCATTCGCCTGGCCCGTGAACATAACATTCCGATCCGTGAAGATCAGGATCTGGTACAGATTTTCTCACAACTGGATATCGGTGCCAGCGTACCGGCCGAAGTGCACACGGCTATCGCCGAGATTCTCGCCTATATCTACTGGAGCAATCAGCAATATACCGACATCTTCGATGCTGACTGATCACCTGAATTGCAACCTGCTTCGGTGCGCTTGAGCAGCAGCGGTGATTCAAGGCCTGCCGCGGATAAAATATCGCAGGAGAATTAAGCCCGCCCTGTGCATATCACTGCATTTTCACTGCCAAATGGTGTTTTCACCCGCTGCGCCAGAAAAGCAGATGCAAAAGATCGGCTGGGCGTGCTATGCTACGGGGCCTAAATCGCTTTATAGTTACTATTCGATGTTCAGGGGGGATTCATGAAAGTTTCAGATGTAATGACACACGGCAGTTTGAACTGCAAAGCCGGAGACACGTTGCATGATGCAACACAGAAAATGGTAATGCGCCGCTGCGGCTCCCTGCCGGTAGTGGATGACAAGGATGCCAGCATACTGGTCGGCATTATTACCATTCGCGACACCATGATGCCGCTTTACCCCAACTTCGGCGAGTATATTCATGATGCAAAAACCGCCCGTGATTTTGAAGAGATGGAAGAGAACTACAAGCGCGTGATGTGCATGAAGGTCAAGGAAGTGATGACCCCGAATCCGATGAGTGTGCGTCCGGATATGCCTGTACTGAAGGCTGCTTCCTATATGGGTCTGAAAAACCTGCGCCGCATGCCTGTTGTCGAAGAAGGCAAACTGGTCGGCATGGTCAGTATCGGCGATATCAACCGGGGCATGTTTATTCAGCTCGGTTAAGGCGTGCTCTCTACTCCGCTTCTCACAGGCTCCGGCATCATGCCGGGGCCTGTTTTTGTTTCAGCCATATGAACAGGGAGAGCCTGCCTGCACATGCAGAGGCCTTTTTTCATGCCGATCTGTATGCGCATGGCACGGGTCCAATCGAGATGATCCAGACCCATATCTCATGGGTTTTTCTGGCCGGCGATTATGCCTATAAACTGAAAAAACCGGTTAATTTCGGCTTTCTGGATTTCACCTCGCTGGCTGCACGCAAACACTTTTGTCAGCAGGAGTTGCACCTCAATCGCCGCCTCTCCCCTGAAATCTATCTGGCCGTGCTGCCGCTCTATCTGCATGACAGCGGATACAGTTTGCAGCCACCGGGCGCGATTGTGGATTACTGCCTGCGGATGGTTCGCTTCCAACAGAGCGATCTGCTGGAGCAGCGTCTGCAGAGCGGCAACTTTGATCCCCGCTGGCTGGATATGCTGGCACATGACATTGCCCACTTTCACCGTGCCCAGAAACCCATCGCCTGCGAAAAAATCGATCATTGTCGACTGCTGCGTGAGCACATTCGTACCAACCTGGATGTTGCTGCCGCCCATATACCCGCAACCATTGCCCCTGCTGCGTGGGCACAACTGAACAGCTATGACACCAGCGCCCTGGTCCAGCTGACCCCGCTCATCGTCCAGAGGCAGGCAGAAGGCTTTGTACGCCACTGCCACGGTGATCTGCACCTGCGCAATATCACACTGATTGCGGAAAAACCGCGCGTATTCGACTGTATCGAATTTAACGATGAGTTTGCCAGCATCGACACCATGAACGATATCGCCTTTCTGGTTATGGATTGCGATGCGCATGAACAGAGTGAGCTGGGCATGCGTTTTCTCTCCCGCTATCTGGAGCAGAGTACTGATTACACAGGACTGGCACTACTGACGCTCTACCTCTTCTACCGGGCCGGTGTGCGCGGCAAGGTGGCCTGCCTGCTGGCCGATGAGCTGGAACAGGATTCAGATAAACAAACCGACGCACTGCATGAGGCCAGCCATTACTTTGCACTGGCTGGCGACTACTGCCATACGCCCACCCCCCGCCTGTTTGCCATCGGTGGCCTATCCGGTTCCGGCAAAAGCCATCTGGCTCTGCTCGGCTGCGGGGTGGAGCGCGCCGTTATTATCCGCTCGGATGCCACACGCAAGCGTCTTGCCAGCGACTATCCGGGGCTGGGGCTATACGGGCAGACCATGACCCGCCACACCTATGACGCCATGCTGGCGGCCGCATCCATAACACTTGCCGCCGGCTGGTCGGTCATCCTCGATGCGGCATTCCTGCATGCCGATGATCGTCTGGCCGTAAAAAAACTGGCCGATGCGACTGAAATTCCGCTCTGTTTTTACTGGCTGGAGATCGAAACAGCCGTACTGCGCTCACGCATCACCCGCCGCCAACAGCTTGGCACCGATCTCTCTGATGCCGATCTGGCTGTACTGGAGCTGCAGCTGAGCGCATATCAACGCCCGGATGAAGCATGGATTGAGCATATCTCATCCAGCGATGTATGGCCGAAGCTGCAACCGGTAAGTTACTAAGTATTTCAAGTACGCGCGAGGTTAAACCACACGGAAAAAGGTGGTTGGTTGATAGTGAAGTGACAGATTCTCATCTCTATACCAGTTCACTCCATTTACCTGCACAGGAGAAAAACCAGTCAGGCCTGAGGTGGCGTCAGATACGCAAACGATCAAGCTGTATGGCGCGATGTCAGAAGCGCTCGAATGCGTATTCGGCGGCGGCGTTTACTTATGCGCTATTGGCTTTTCTGTGAATAGATAGTCTTTCAGTTCTTTATCAAAGGCAGGGTCCTGCCTGCGAATCCATTCAAGAACCATAGCCGCATGCTCCTTTTCTTCATCCCTGTTATGAGCAAGGATTGCTTTTAACTCTTCATCCTTGCATGCATCAACACGTTGGTTGTACCAGTCTACAGCCTCCAACTCTTCCATGAGTGATGTAATTGCCCTGTGCATATCTCTTGTTTCAGCTGAAATTTCATCAATTGGTTCATGATAACCTTCATTTGCCATGATCTTCTCCTGTTTACGATATGCTTGGCTTATTATGAGTGTTGCTTTGACTGCTGTCCAAGACCGGTTGCGTATTCCGGTCGAACGTGACACCTGATTCCGCTGGAACGCGGCACCCCATTCCGATTGAAGTCGGCACCTGATTCCGGTGAAG
>PFXI01000089.1 GCA_002791575.1 Zetaproteobacteria bacterium CG_4_9_14_3_um_filter_54_145
GAAAACAGAGCCGAAATAACGGCGATTGCATAAGACTAAACCATTTTGTGAACAATATTAATCGGTCGCCTGAAAGGTTTATGAATTATTCAGGCTAACAGCTTATAGTGCTTATGCTCAATCAGCTCGATGCAGGCATCCACGGCTGCAGCATCATATAATCTGCCGCGCCCCTGCCTGATCTCGTTTAACGCCGCCTCAACACCGAGTCCCGCGCGATAGGGTCGATGGGAGGAGATAGCTTCCACCACATCGGCAACCGCCACGATGCGAGCCTCCAGGCATATCTCATCCCCCTTGAGCCCCTGCGGGTAACCCGACCCATCGATGCGTTCATGATGCTGATAAGCGATCAGGGCAATCGGCCACGGGAAGGCAATATCCTTGAGGATGTCAAAACCCGACGCCGCATGCGTTTGCACCAGTTGAAATTCGATGGGACTCAACTTGCCGGGCTTGCTCAATATCTCTGCCGGCAGCTGAATTTTGCCGATATCATGGATGGTGGCGCCCAGATGGATACCCTTGATGCGCCCCTCATCCAGCCCCATCTCTGTAGCGATGGCCGCCGCAAGCTCGGCCACACGCCGCTGATGCCCAGCGGTATAGGGATCTCTTGCGCCAACAGCTTTGGCCACGACGCTAATGGTGCCTGCCAGCGCCATATCCAGATGACGGTGACTGACCGCCAGCGCCTCGCCGGCGCGCAGTTTTTCCGAGATATCGAGAAAGGTGACCACACACCCTGTCACTGCGCCATGACTGAAAATCGGATAGGACCAGTAGGAGACCGGAAAGCTGCTGCCATCCTTGCGCCAGTAGACCTCATCATCCACATGCATCCCTTTGGCACTACGCATGGCGTGGTGAACCTTGCAGGCATCCGGCGGGTATGGCGTGCCATCGGCATAGCTGTGGTGAGCGAGCGCATGCATCTTCTGCCCCAGCAGCTCCGATGCATCATCATAACCGAGCATGGCCAGACAGGCTTTGTTCACCAGCGTACAAGTATGATTGATATCTAAGCTGTAAATCGCCTCGGCTGTTGAATCGAGCAGCAGCCTGATCTGCATCTCACTGTCACGCAGTGCCTGCTCGGCCTGTTTGCGCTTGCTGATATCCGAAACAGTCACCAGCAGATGCCGCTCTCCTGCAGACTTATCGTGCGCAAACGTGCTCTGTATAAACGCCCAGAAATAGCTGCCATCATCCCGAATGAGACGAAACTCATCACCCTGCAGCAGTAGCGAAGCCTTCTTATGCTTGTGATAGAGATAGAACCTGTCCTGGTCCCCGGCGGCAATAAATGCTGACAGGCGCTGTTTGATCAGCTTGCTGCGCTCCACGCCCAGCATGCGGGCCAGCGTGAGATTCACCTGACTGATCACACCCTTGTCGTTGATGGAGGCATAGCCAACCGGGGTAAAATCGAAAAACTCTGAAAAACGGTCATGCGCTTTAGTCAGTGCATACTGGGCCTGACGCAGCTCTTCATTCTGCATCTCCAGCTCGATCTGGTGGGTGCGCAGTTCATGGAGCAACGCCCGCGTCTCTTCGGGCAGAGCCTGATCCGGCATATCACCGGCAGCCGCCAGCCGGGCTTCGGCCTGCCGGCGCAGCTCCTCGGGTGTCATCCTTCCTGTTCATCCTGTAGAGCACTCCGGGAGAGGCGGGCTTCTGTACCCGTCAATCCGCTATACACATAGTATAGTTACGCCTATATTAGACTGAACCGGATAGCCATGGCAATCACCGGCTCCAACAACCTCATTCAGCCTCTGTGTCGAGCTTGTCGATATCGGTAATCGCCAGCAGGATAAGCGCACCCTCCTCTGTAGCGGCTTCCAGCCAGCGCGCATTGATCAGCATCGAGCAGCGACCAATCGACTCAAACTGATGCTCCACCTTGAAATCATCAAACGATGATCGGGAAGAGAGAATATCCGCCAACAGCTTGCGCAGGCGCGGGATATCCCACTGCCCGTTACCCAACTCATAAATAAAGCGCCCCTGCATCTGCTCTTCACTGACCGCGAAGGTGTTATAAAATGCCGGGTTGGCGGAGACAACCTGCAAGCCTGCATCGAGCACCAGCAGTGGCTCGCGGATGGCATTAACAATACCCTCGGCATATTTGACCTGTCTGAGCATGGATTTCTGCAAGCGGTCGCGCTCGGTAATATCCAGAAAGGTGATAACCACACCGTCGATAACATTGGCAACGGTACGATAGGGGTGCAGGCGGATGAGAAATACCTTGCCGTCTTTACTTGCCACCTCTCTCTCCCTGACGACAAGATCATCGAGTACCTGTCTGGCATCATGATCCAGATCGGCATCGACAAGAGTCGTCGAAAAATGGCTGATCGGGCGACCGGCATCGGCAGCCGATAGCGGGATAATTCCGGTCATGTGCGGTGTGAAACGCCGGATGCATATATCGACGTCGAGGAATACTGTGGCAATATCGGTACTGTCGAGCAGGTTTTTCATATCGTCATTGGCATCGGAGAGATCATCGATGCGGCTCTGCAGCTCGACATTGATCGTTTCCGACTCCTCATTCAACGACTGCAACTCCTCTTTCGAGGTCTCCAGCTCCTCATTGGTGGATTGCAGCTCCTCATTGGTCGACTGCAACTCCTCATTGGTGGATTTCAGCTCCTCATTGGAGGTTTCCAGCTCTTCAATCGAGGTCTGCAGACTCTCACGGGTATGGTGCAACTCCTGCTCCAGATCCTCAGCCGTTCTCGATTGCATTTTCATCACACGCTTGCGTTGTGGCGGCTCACTGCCCTGATTATCGGCCACCTCATCGAATACAACCATGACCATGCCGCGCATGGCCGATGCTTGCAGAATCGGCTTGACCAGCAGATCAATGACCAGCTGGCTGCCGTTATACTGCACATGCAAACCTCTGCAGATCACCTCCTGCTTGTGGATGGCAACCTTGCGGATGGACTCAGCCAGCTCTTTTTTCAGGCCGGGGCGGACCATCTCCAGCAGGTTGATACTTACCTTGCCCTCGGCCGGCTCCAGAAAGCGGCCGGTTTTGCCATAGACATAGAGAATATTGCACGCTTCATTGATAATCACGCAGGGCGGCGCATCACTCTGCTGCAGGATAGCTTCCACCATCTGGAAGGCACTGGTCTCCTCCAGCTGCTGGATAGTGTCGGGCATCACCGGGCCCGTCTCCCTGCCGGCCGCCGATGGCAGCGCGGGAAAAACCAGCGGCTGGCGCGAATCCAGCCGGGATCGAATAGTGCGGAATATTTTCCACTTTTTATCCAGTGGCACAAAGCTGTCTGTGTTCTGTCCAATGGTCTCGGATGAGCCGAGAAAGAGTATGCCATCATGCTTCAGGCTGTAATGAAGCAGAGGCAGCAATTTCTGTTGCAACTCGGAACCGAAATAGATCAACAGATTACGACAGCAGAGCAGATCCAGCTTGGTGAACGGCGGATCCTTGATCAGATTCTGCGGCGCAAAGACCAGCATTTCACGCACATTTTTTTTGATCCGGTATTGGCCATCGTCCTGCCTGATAAAAAAGCGCTGCAAGCGCTCCTCGCTCAGGTTGGCCAGAATAGTGGCCGGGTAGAGGCCGGCGCCCGCAATGGCAATGGCATGCTCATCAATATCCGTGCCGAATATCTGTACGGAAAAATGACGATGCAGCTTTTCCATACATTCGAGCAGCAGAATAGCAATCGAATAGGCCTCTTCGCCGCTGCTGCAGCCGGTGATCCAGACACGAATGGTATAGTCTGCCGGCTTCTGCCGCAGCATCTCCATCAGCGCATGGCCGAGCGCGGCAAAGGCATCCGGGTCCCTGAAAAAATTGGTTACACCGATCAGTAGCTCATTGAACAGGATATCGGCTTCCTGTTCACTCTCCTGCAGATAACGCACATAGGCCGCAATATCGTCCAGCTGGTGTACATTCATGCGTCGCTCGATACGGCGGCAGATCGTATTCATTTTATACTGGGAAAAATCGTGATTGGTGCGTGCGCGCAGAATAACAAAGATCTTCTGCAGTGCATCGGACATATTGTCTGCATGCGCGGTAAGCTCCAGCGGGGGCAGTTTAGCCCAATGCCTGAGATAGGCGATCAGCTGCCCCGGCATCTCCTCCGGCGACAGGATGTAGTCGATAACGCCGGTAGCAACAGCGTTGCGCGGCATGCCATCATACTTGGCCGAGGCTTCGGACTGCACCATGGTCATGCCAAGCTCGGCCTTGATTGCCTTGAGTCCGATACTGCCATCCGACCCCGTACCGGAGAGGATAATGCCGATGGCATTGCCTCCCTGATCCTGTGCCAGTGCCCGAAAAAAATGGTCAATCGGCAGATTGGCGCCGCGCGGATGCACCATCTCCAGCAACTGCAGCGTGCCGTTCAGGATACTCAACTCCCTGTTGGGCGGAATAACATAGACATGGTCGGGCTGGACCTTGATCCCGTCGTGAATCTGGATAACCGGCATTTTGGTGTGTCTCTGCAACAACTCCGGCATCAGGCTGACATGGATCGGATCCAGGTGGGTGACCACAACAAAAGCCGCGTGACTGTCGGTCGGCATGGCATTGAAGAGTGCTTCGAGAGCCTCCAGCCCACCGGCCGAAGCGCCCACACCGACAACGGCAATGGCTGCATCCCGGACCAGTCCGGAGGGTTTTCCGGTTGCGGGCTTTTTCGCGACGACTGCGTCCGTACTTGCATGCTTTTTATCCCGGGTCATAGCTCTCTCCACCAGTCAGCGCGCCATCACTGACAAAGGCGGCTCACATTTAGCAGTACAATAGAGCCACTTGCAAAAGCCTGAGTAAAATTGAATGTCAGCGCCTGAGCCGTTGGATTAATCGTTTTAATTATCGCTCTCCCTGCG
>PFXI01000067.1:0-858 GCA_002791575.1 Zetaproteobacteria bacterium CG_4_9_14_3_um_filter_54_145
GTGATGAAACAATCGCCTCCACCAAAACGACAACCAACTGAAAATTTAAACCAACTGAGCCTGATCAATGTTTAACCGGACAGCAGTGTCATTAGTAATAGAATTTATTAATCGTTGCGAGATAAGGCGGAGTTTTACTGGTGTACGCTCTGGAAGTATGGATAGCGCGATGCGGGCGGTGTTCTCGGACAATCTCCTAGTGGTTTAAAGTAAGGTTTCGTTCCATATGCCTTATCTGACTGGAATTAACGTAGTCGTTTCATCACTGCTAAATTTGTAGGTAAAAATTCTCTGAGTCGGGCCAAGTCGAGACATTGACAGATAAGGAGTGCCCTGAGTTGGTCTGGACTGGTTGTACTGAAAAAGGTGAAACCTCTAATGCGTTGGTACTATTGTTCTGGGCTACGTTCATGTTTTTTACCCCCAGCGCATTTGAGTCTGTGAAACGCCACCAACAAGGCAGGGAAACGGTGAATATGTGCATCCTACCCTTTTTTGTTAGGGATTTGCTCTGTTTTATACTCAATTGTGAAATCGTATTTTGTCGACTATATTAATTATGTGAACGGGGAGTCGGCATAAGATTCAAGTAAGAATACGCGAAACAAGACGCCATCGATTCATGATATTTAATGTTATACTTGAATGGGAGGTTTAATGTGAGCACAGTAAAGCTAAAGAAGAAGTGGAAGGAGGAGTCCCAGGATTGGGATAAAAATGGGGACCCTGCTGCAGATAGCTCTTTGGATATTGACATAGAAAGTAAGGCGCTTCACGAAGTTGTGTGGGTAAAATCTAAGAATCAGCTATATTTGGTTGCGTATTCCGGTCGAACGTGACACCTGATTCCGCTGGAAC
>PFXI01000067.1:871-7339 GCA_002791575.1 Zetaproteobacteria bacterium CG_4_9_14_3_um_filter_54_145
GAAAACAAGTTGCTAGAGAAGTTGCTGAAGCTCTTGCGGATGAAATGAAGGAAAAAACAAGCGACATACTTCACTCGAGTGGTAGGCACTTTAAAATAAAGCCTAAGCCTAAAGATATAGCGAGAGGGCTAGGGAAAAAGTTAGGGAAAAAGTTAGGTACAGCGGCAGGCGGAGTTGGATTAGTTTTAACAGTTCTTACTATAGCGGGTGTTGTTGCGATCCTCTTGAAGCTTCGAGAGTATGAAAAAAAACTTAAAATACTGCAGAGGGCCTTGCGTTGGGAGGCGCTGCGACTTGACCCAAATATAGACCCTGAAACAATTACATATTGGTACCGTCCACCTGAATCAACAGCAAAGGCTCTTGGCGAAGCATCACGTTGTGTTCTTTTTCTGAAAATAGAATATCGGTGGCGCGATACAAAAACAGGCAAGGTTGAGAAAAAAAGTTTGCCGGAGAAGAGGGTGACAGGACATGACCGCGGCGCATGGAAGGTTGAGCTGCCGGCAGGTTTACCAGCAGCAGCGTGCTTTGCAGAAGCGGTGATGACGTGGATCATGCACTGCAAAACAGATCCTCCATCAGTCAATGTTGTTTTTACGGGGGTGTACCCTATTCGTACTTCGGCAAATTGTTCTAAACATCGGGGGAAGATTATCGAATAATGAGACCCCGTTTGTTTGAGCTTTAGCAGCCGTGTCGCCGGCTGTGAGCTATTCGGGGTTGTCTTTGTTGGCGATGCTATGGCGGGAGACTTTGCGGAACTCCTTGTTGACGATGATCAGCGTCCAGCCCCACAGCGCACAGATAATCAGTGTCAGCCAGCTGATGGCGGTAATCGGCACACTGAACCATAACCACTGGGTCAGCAGCAGGATCATCACCGAGCCGAGTATCTTGAACACGCGGTAGCCGAACATATCAATCCAGGCCTTGGCCTGAAAAATAAGCACGGCATTGATCGGGATATAGAGCAGCTCTTTTGAAGCGCGGTTGATCGAGTAGGAGAGGCCGCGATCGGCAATCTTCAGTGTTGCGGCAGCGAACAGGCCGGGTGCGGAGATGAAGAAGAGGGTGCTGAAAGCCACGGCCAGCGGCTGCAGTGTCAGTCCTGCAATGGCGCCGAAGAAGCGGTGTATCAACGGAGTGATCAGCAGGTTGACGCCGATAGCCACGCTGCTGAGCAGGCTGAAAAAGCTGCCCAGATAGGCTGTGCGCTCCTCCCGGTCACTGAATGCCGCTTCGACCGCGTGCATGAACTGAAACTCCACCAGCGGCTCAATGATCTGGGAGAGCAGCAACAGGGTGGCGATCAGCATCAGGTAGCGGTTGCCGACAATGGTGCGCCAGAAGCTGCTGTCGACATGCCGATCGGCACTGTCGCCCGCATTTTCATGATACAGCCCGAAGCGTTGCATGAGCAGTGTCAGCGCCATGAGCAGTATGAGGATCAGTGCGGCAACAGGCAGCAGATCGAGCGTATCCATACCGGCATAGGTAATCAGTGCATGCGCGCCCATGCCGCCGAGTACGCCGCCGAGCAGGCCGCCTGTGCCAATCAGGGCATACCAGCGGTGGCCGTCATGCTCACTGTTGATCGTGTTGCTCAGGCTCCAGAACTGCTCAACCAGCAACACGCTGAGGATATCGACAAAGATATAAAAACCGAAAGCGCTGACCTGTGACGGGGAGGCCAGCACCAGCCGGAAGAGGGCGAGCAGGGTGATCAGTACCAGTACCGTGCCGATGACCACATGCATGCGTGAAAAGCGGGCGACCAGACGGTTATAGAATGAGATAATCAGAGCCAGAGAGAGTGCCGTGGCAATCCAGACATAGGGCAGGTGGGCACTGCCTACCTGCTCGATAAAGATCGAACGGCTGGCAGGTTTTAGCTGATAGAGTGCCGCAATAATCAGAAAATAGTTCGTGAACAGTAGTATGCTGCGTAACAGCGGCAGGTTGCGTTTATGTTCCATACGGTTTGCTTCCTATGTCCCCTATGTTTGATCGGTCGGATGCCTGCATGCAGTACAAACAAGCAGCTTATGTTGCTTTGCCTGTATAGGCAATCGGCAACTACAAGCTGTGGCCGCTCAATAGCGCTTACATAGCTGCCAGCCGGGTTGCCAGCACGCGCAGGGCGCGGCCGCGATGGGATACACTGGCTTTCTCTTCCGCACTGGCTTCGGCGAAGACCTTGCCCAGCTCCGGGCAGTAGAAGAGCGGATCGTAACCGAAGCCGGCAGTGCCGGCCGGTTGTGACAGAATGATGCCATCCACCTGACCCTCTGCCGTGACCGGCGCGCGCTCATCCGGAAATGCCAGATGAATGGCGCAGGTGAAGTGCGCATCGCGCAGCGTTTCACCATCCAGCTCCTGCAGCAGCTTGGCATTATTGGCGGCATCATTGCCATCCTCACCCGCATAGCGGCTCGAGTAGATGCCGGGGGCGCCGGCAAGCGCATCCACACAGAGGCCGGAATCATCGGCCAGCGCCGGCAGGCCATTGGCTTTGGCGAATGCTTCGGCCTTTTTGCGGGCATTGCCGGCAAAGCTGCCGGCATCCTCAACCACGTCGACGCTGATGGTCTCTTCCGCTGCTACCAGCTCAATGCCGAGCGCGCCGAGAATGGCAGCGATCTCCTTGCGCTTTTTCCGGTTGTTGCTGGCAACTACGAGTTTCATCTTATCCATATTCCCTTGCCACGAATTCACAAAGGCAGAACGTGTGCAAAACGCTGGTTTTACTCGGCCACGGGTGTAGTCGATAACCTTGATAGCCCACTTATATCAGCTTTTTCTCTGTGCCCTTCGTGCCCTCTGTGGTGAAATTGTTTGATTGTTTCCTATCGCTCGCCGGGAGCGCCGGCGCTTGCTTCCTGTAGCCAGGCTTTCAGCTCGGGAGCGCTCTTGCCGCCGGCAGACAGGCGACCGTCACCGGAGATCAGGGTAGGGGTGCCGGTGATGCCGAGTTTTTCACCGAGTGCGATGATTTCATCAATAGGGGTATCACAGCTGCCTGCTGCGGGATCGGCGTTGTTGATCATGATATCGGTCATCATATTGTGGCGATCCTTGCTGCACCAGATCGCGGTGGACCAGCGTTTGGCATCCTTGTGAAAGCTCAGCGGAAAGAGGAAGTTATAAATTTTAACGCCCTTAAGCTGCTCCAGCTCTTTCTCAAATTTGCGGCAGTAGGGGCATTCAGGGTCGGTAAAGATGGCCAGCTTCAACTTGCCATGCTTGTCGCCGGCGATCACTGCCTTGTCCAGTGGCAGCACGCTCCAGTCAACCCTGTTTAACGCTTCCTGACGGGCCTTGGTCAGATCTTTTTTTGCCACGGCATCAATGATATGCGCACCGAGGACAAAATGGCTGCCGTCGGCATCGGAATAGAAGATGTTCCTGCCGCTCTGTATCTCGAACAGCCCTTTGATCGGGCCGGGATGAACGGCATCAATCGGGGTGTTGTTCAGTACCGCTGCAGCGTGAATGCGGATGGCCTCTATATCGGCACCTCCGTTTTCGGCTGCCGCGAGCAGTGCCGGGGAGAAAAGCAGGGTAAATATCAGTATGAAAGAACGCATGTTGCCTCCGGATCAATTTTGTGTGCGCATGATGCGTGGATTACCCCGCAGTGTGAAGGGGGAAGCGTTGCACGCAGTGGCGGGTTATGGCTTGAGCATGCCCAGTATCTTGTCGGAGAAGGCCTGATCTTCCCACGGCAGCGTGCCGATCTGCCGGGCGGTGATAGAGCCGTCCGAGGCGATGGCCACTGTGGTGGGGAGACCGCGTGCCCCCATGCCCATGGCCTGGGCTGAATCAGTCAGCTGAGCCGGCAGGTCAAAGTGGTTTTCATCGAGAAACGTCCTGGCATCTTCAAGCGTGCTGTCCAGCGATACGGGAATAATGGTGACTTCCGGATGCGTTTTCAGCCAGCGGGTCAGCGCAGGCATCTCCTGACGGCATGGACCACACCATGAAGCCCAGAAATGAACCAGCACCGGTTTGCCCTTGTACTCCTGCAGTGAATGCATGGCGCCTTTTCCATCCATCCAGGCTAGTTCAGCCGCCTGGGCAGGTATGATGGATAACAGCAGCAATGTGGCCAGAGCGATCCAGCGGGTAACTGTAAGGGGTAGTCGGGGCATGAGGTTCTCCTCGGTTTTGACCTTGGTCGAATGTGCTGCGTAAATCTTGCATAAAAAACAGGGCAAGTCATATTCGACCGGGCTAGCCTTAAGCATGACAGGCTGAATGGACGCTCTCTGTGCGATAGCCGGATGGCTGAAAAGGTGATGGAAACCGTGACTGGAAAGCAGTGGACGATAGTAAGCGCATCAACAGTGATTGTGGTGATGATAGCCGGCCTTGTGGCCTGGTTTAGCTGGCATGCACAACCGGAGATCCCCGGCTACCTGAAGCGTATGGGTGGTGACTTCACACTGGAGTCGGCGGATGGCCCTGTAGCGTTACAGGCTTTTCGCGGCAAGCTGGTGCTTGTCTACTTCGGTTATACACACTGCCCCGATGTCTGTCCGATGGCTCTGGGGGTGATCTCGGAGGCCATGCATGCACTGCCTGAAGCGGATAAGGAGCGGGTTGCAGCTCTGTTTGTCAGTCTGGATCCCCAACGCGATCATCCGCAACTGCTTAAGCAGTATGCCGGTTTTTTTGACCAGCGCATTATCGGGGTAACAGGCAGCAAGGATCTGCTTGAACAGATCGCTGCTGCCTGGCATGTGGATTATAACGTGCCGGAAACAGCGGCCGGCGAGAACTACGCGGTTGAGCACTCAACATTTATTTATCTGCTGAACAAAGAAGGGCAGATTGTTGAACTGTTTGATGAGAAAACGGCGCCGCCTGTGATTGCACAGGCCATGCGGCGCTGGCTGGATTAACAGGAGCAGTTATGAACAGGTGTTTAATTTTCGCGATCGTCGCCCTGGTACTATGGCCGGTCAGCAGTTTTGCGCAAAGTCTGGTTGCCGATCAGGCATGGGTACGCCTGCCGCCGCCCGTCATGGATGCTACTGCCGGCTATATGGTGGTAGAGAATGCGGGTGATCAGGATGTGGTATTGATCGCTGTTGATTCACCGGTGGCAGAGCATGTGATGATGCACGGTATGCAGATGAGCGAGGGGCGCATGCATATGTTTCCGCTGCCTGAGGTACATGTGCCGGCTCACGCGTCGGTTTCGTTTGTGCCGGGTGGTATGCATATTATGCTGATGGGGCTGCATGCACCTTTGCGCGCCGGCCAGTCGGTGCATTTCGAGTTCAAAACTTCTGCCGGAGAGCTGTTACCGGTAGATGCGATTGTCAGGGATATGCGCAAGTAGTTGCGGTGCAGCGCCCTTATGATGCAGGGGTAGCTGCGAAAGCGGGGGCGGGTGTTATAGTGCCGCTTGCCACAGTCTGACCGACAGGGTCAACAGCAGTAAACAGCCAGGAGTGATGATGTCCTCATTTTTTTCCAGATTGAAAAAGGGATTGACGCGCAGCCGTGAAGGGTTGGCGCAGCTGATGCCGGGGCGTGATGTTGAGGCGTTATCGGATGATGACTGGATGGATATCGAGGACGGGCTGATTATGGCCGATTGCGGTGCTGAATTATCGACTGCACTGGTGAAATCGGTACGCAAGCGGCGCGGCGCATCCGCAGAAGCCCTGAAATCCGCCATGCTGGAGATGCTGCCAAAGGAAAAACCCGTCAACATAGCGGCAGACGGACCATTTATTCTGCTGGTTGTCGGTGTGAACGGCACCGGCAAGACGACAACCATCGGCAAACTGGCGACGATGTTCCGGGCCGAAGGGAAATCTGTACTGGTGGGGGCCGGAGATACATTCCGTGCCGCTGCTGTCGAGCAGTTGGCGGTATGGGTGGAGCGTGCCGGTGCGGATCTGGTGCGCCAGCATGAGGGGGCGGATCCGGCAGCTGTTGCCTTTGATACCGTCCAGCGCGGCATTGCCCGTGGCTATGATGTGGTGATTGTTGATACGGCCGGTCGTGTACAGACCGATCGCGGCCTGATGGATGAGTTGGCCAAGGTGCGTCGGGTGATTGCCAAGGCCTCTCCCGGGGCACCGCATGAGGTATGGCAGGTTGTGGATGGCGGTACCGGCCAGAATGCCGTGGTGCAGGTGGAGAAGTTTCGCGAAGTGGCCGGTACAAGCGGCCTGATTGTCACCAAGCTCGATGGTTCGGGTAAAGGCGGGATCGTGCTGCAGCTGGCCAGCAAATTCGCGCTGCCGATCCGCTATGTGGGTGTCGGCGAAACGCTGGCCGACCTGATGCCGTTCGATGGCAATGATTTTGTCAGCAGTCTGTTGCCCGGGCAGAAAGAGAAGATGGCTGAATCAGGCTCCTAGCCTGAATAATTCATAAAAAGAGGTGAGCCCCGCCTAACCCATTGATATAATGGTGGTTCCGCAACCCGTGCTTCGGACGAAGCAA
>PFXI01000067.1:7353-7689 GCA_002791575.1 Zetaproteobacteria bacterium CG_4_9_14_3_um_filter_54_145
GACAATCCTCGCTATAGGCCTGCGTTTGCTGCATCTGTTCAATAGTCAGTTCAATGGATTCGCCGCAATACGGGCATGTGGCACTGATCTGTTCCAGCATATTCATGTTAAGTTCTGAGCTTTGCCGGTATCAGCTATTTCAGATTGTTCTGTCCGGCCTATTTCAAGCTTGAGTGCTGAAAGTGATACTTTCACATCTGCAATAAAGAAGACCAGACTGACAATCAGACAGAGCATGCAGAAAATAAAGGCGCTTCACGAAGTTGTGTGGGCAGCACAAGTCGAACCTGCCTGATTGGGTGCCGGATACAGGTCCAAAGCACCCAAGTGAAAGTA
>PFXI01000067.1:7703-65826 GCA_002791575.1 Zetaproteobacteria bacterium CG_4_9_14_3_um_filter_54_145
CCGAGCTGGCTCTGCACATGATGCGTTTCGCAACGGCTATCGTTGCGAAGCAGCTCGGCCAGGCTTCTTGAGCGATCAATTACCCGCGCAAAGCGGTTGGTTATGGAGAGCAGGATAAGGCCGACACCCGAAATCACAATCATCGGTCCAATCGACAGCTGTAGTGCCGGTACAAGGTCTTCTAATAGCATGAGTGCTCCCCGGGTCTACCACCAACGCCCCCCAGCCGGGCCGCTGGTGGTATGTCTACTTCTTGATCTTGCTCATTTTGGTTCCTTCAAAGGTCAGATTATACATTAAGCCCTTGTTGGAGAAGATAAAGCCGATAATCGGCTTTTGTGCGGTATCGCTATCGACAGATCCATCAGCTCCGAGCGTGGCCAGTGCTACACTGCCGTCTACACCTGCTTTCCAGCCGTCGCTGGCGCGGAATTTCTTCAGTGCATCCTTGGTCATGAACAGGATCACCTGCGACTTGACCTGTGCCCCCAGCTGGAAGCCGATGGAGGCTGCAGCCGTGTTGTAATAATCAACGGTCTTGCCGCCGACCCTGAGTGCACCTTCGCCATATTCGCCGCCGATACCGATACCGGCCTTGTACACCTCAGGAAATACCAGCATGCCGCGTGATTTTGCAGCTAACTCCTTGCCACCACCGACAGTTTTATAAAAATCGGCCAGTGCGGCTGTAACCTTGGCATCGATCTCAGCCGCACTAGCAGCCAGTGCCGGTAGCGGCATCAAAAATGCTGCGAGCAACAACAGCATATTCAATCGTTTCAATATATTCATTACGACCTCCTTTCAACAATTTATTGTCATGTTAGCAGTCTATCCACCTGTATTACAAATAGTAATTCAGGCCAGTATGGTAGAGTAGGGGGATTGTTATCCAATCAATCGTGTTCCCTTTCGTGCTCTCTGTCATGATTGCGATCACCACGATCACTGCTGTGATGATGATCGCCTCTATAACCACCATCAGCGAACGGATCATATCTGACTTCGCAACCTGCCATCATGGCGCCCGTTATCAGCAGCAGCATGGTGATCATCAGTTTTTTATACATATTATCATACCTCTCTTCTTATCAATCCGGCAATCCGGATGCAGGCGTCACATTGTCATTCTTTGCCTGCCAGTTAAGATATTTTACTCTGCTCAGGTGTCAGATCTGTGCGCTGGCATACATACCCGGAGAGATCACCCCGAACCACTGGCGTATTTTCCACTGCCGGAGTTCCGGATTGACCTCATCAAGGCGTATGAAGGCCGGTGATCTGATGAGATGAAATTTGCAATTATATGCATATAGGTCTAATGTCAGAGAGTCAATCGAGCGGCATCAGGTGGCGATACGGCTTATCAAGCAACTCTCCTGATGCTGTTGGAAGTCACTGTTTGCAGTAATTTTTCAGAGATTGATGTTTCGACTTATTCGGGAGGAAAAAAATGGGTATGATGAAAACCGCAGGCATACTGGCTCTTGCCGGGTATGCAGTGTGCAATGCTTTTCCGGCACTGGCCGTGGATTCCGGATTCTATCTTGGCGGTAACGTTGGCCAGTCCGTATCTCATCTGGATGAGAGCGGGATGACTAACCGTGTTGCGGGCCCGGGCCTCAGTATCACGTCAGTGAACAGGGATAATCGTGATATCGGGTACAAACTCTATGGCGGTTATCAGGCCAATGATTATTTTTCCCTTGAAAGCGGCTGGTTTGACCTGGGACGTCACAATTTCACATCGACCACTACACCAGCTGGCTCTCTGATCGGCAACGTCAAAATCAGGGGCATGCATCTGGATGCCATACTCAGGCTGCCACTCACCGATCAGTTTTCCGTGTTTGGCCGGGGCGGCATGACCTATGCCCAGAGCAGGGACAGTTTTTCCACCACTGGCGCGCTTGCCCTGCCGGCAAACCCCAATCCGAACAAGTGGGCCTGGAACCCCAAGTATGGTGTGGGCGTTGAATATGATGTGACCCGCTCTTTAGGTATCCGTGCCGAAGCAGAGCGCTACCGTATCAATGATGCCACCGGTGGTAAGGGGAATGTCGATCTGTACTCGCTCGGTCTGATTTACAGGTTTGGTATGGAAGAGCCTGCTCCTGTAGCGGTGGCCGTAGTGGAGCCTGAGCCGGTGGTTATAACACCGCCGCCGGCACCGGTGAAGACGGTTTTTGCCTCGGACTCCTCGGCAAATTCCCTGTTCGGTTTTAATAAGGCAACCCTGAGGCCTGAGGGGAAGCGGGCACTCGACAAGTTTGTGGAAGATCTGCATGGCGCAAGCTTTGACAACATGGTCGTGACGGGACACACAGACCGGATCGGAACGGATGAATATAACCAGAAGCTCTCCGAGCGCCGTGCCAATGCGGTCAGAAGCTATCTGGTTGAATTCGGCGGCATCCCTGCCGATAAAATAACAGCCAGAGGTGCTGGCGAATCAAATCCGGTAACAACGCTGGCGGATTGTGAGGGCAAGGATGGTAACCCGCTGATCACCTGTCTGGCACCCGATCGACGCGTGGAGGTAGAGGTTACCGCTACGCGGGTGTCTGAATAATAAGCGCTATCGGTTTAAAACAAACAAGGGAGGTATTAGCCTCCCTTGTTTGTTTTGATAGCAACGACAAATCGAAACAGTAGCTACTTCTTGATTTTGCTCATTTTGGTTCCTTCAAAGGTCAGGTTATACATCAACCCCTTGTTGGAGAAGATAAAGCCGATGATCGGCTTTTGCGCGGTATCACTATCAATAGACCCGTCAGCTCCGAGCGTGGCCAGCGCTACACTGCCGTCAACGCCGGCTTTCCAGCCTTCGCTGGCGCGGAATTTCTTCAGTGCATCGGCGGTCATGAACAGGATCACCTGTGATTTGACCTGTGCGCCCAGCTGGAAGCCGATAGATGCGGCAGCCGTGTTGTAATAATCAACGGTTTTGCCGCCGACCCTGAGTGCACCTTCGCCATATTCGCCGCCGATGCCGATGCCGGCCTTATACACCTCGGGAAATACCAGCATACCGCGGGATTTTGCAGCCAGCTCCTTGCCGCCGCCGACAGTTTTATAAAAATCGGCCAGTGCGGCTGTGACCTTGGCATTAATCTCGACCGCACTCGCAGCCATAGCCGGTAGTGGTGCCAGCAGCATGAATGCCATGAGTATCATGCCTGTTTGTTTCAGTCTGTTCATTATAAACTCCTTTCGCAGTTGGTTTTACCCACGTCTACGTATTGATGCATCTTGCGCTGGCATCAATGCGTCACCTCGGGACTGATGAATCAATTGTGATGCTTGCGCTCTTTCTCGTGGTCTTTGTCGCGATGATGATCCCTGCTGCTTTCGTGGCTATTGTCGCTATGCCCTGAGCGATAACCATGGTCATACGGGAAAACGACTTCACAGCCTGTCATCACGAAGCCCAGCATCAGCAGCATCGTGATCATGAAAATATTGTTTCGCATGTTTTTACCTCTTGTATGAACGCCCGGGCAAATCCGGGCAATTGGTAACTAGTCGATTTTCATACTAGTTCCAGAGCAGATCTATAGCCAGAAAAGGTGGCATGGCGCCGATGATATCAAGTGCTTATGTTTGTGTGTGCCAGGGTGGTGAGCTGGTTGTGATCGGATTATGGCCAGGTGGAAATTAACAGCCCCAGGCCGAGAATCTGTTGGTGGTGGTTATAATCGATCAGGCTTTCACCGTAGCCGTTAAAATACTCGGCATAGCCCTTCAGGCGGCCCTTGATCGGGAATACCCAATTGAATTTGAGTGCGCCCTTACGGCCCTGAAAACTGTAGCGGCCAAGTACGGTTAGTGCATGCTCCTCGCCGATCCAGCTCGCGCGAATATCGCCACTGCCCATAAACTGACGGATATCCGGGTTGTCGTTCTTGTTGACAGCTTCCGGAAGGCGATACCATGGGCGAAGCGTTAGCAGGAAATTATCCCGTTCCAGACCGGCCTGCAGATAGACGCGGTTCCAGCTGCGTGAATATACACCGGAGCGGCCATTGGATTGATGCATAAAACCTGCATTGAGCATTTTCCAGTGCATGCCGAGTACCCTGATGTCCATGGGCATGCTGAGAATCAGTTCAGGCGCATAGTCTGTTTCGCGAATCGGCGATGAACGGGCACGGTTATAGAGTTGCCAGTTGGACTGCTGGGTATAGGCAAACCAGAGGTCGATGGGAGAGCCTATTACATCTTGCCATAGTTTGGTTTTAAAGCTTAGCTGAAAACGTACCTCGGTCGGTTGCAGGTGGGCTGTGGCAGCGTTTGGATGCGTGGGTGAGAAGGGTTGCATATTTGGCCGGCTGGAGCGTCGCCAGGGTATGAAGTAATTCGGCTGATAAGGACTAAAGCGGAAAGTGCCGTTTTTGCTGGCATCGGTTAGCTCCCACATGCGCTCGAGATAACTGGTGGCTCGGCCGTCAGGGATAGCGTCTACTGGCGCCGGTGGCGCAGCCGGCAGCTTGGCCGAGAGAATGCTTTCGGCCGCTTTTTCGCCTGTTTCCGCCGGCTGGTAGCCGGCTGCTTTATCGTAGCAGGCTAGTCGGGTATCGGCGTCAGTGATGCCTGTGCAGATGCCGATACCGTCATCTGCACGAGCCTGTGCTGCGATCAGCAGGAGAAAGCAGAGCAATATACAACGATACCTGTCCATAAGCCCCTCCCGACAATCATACATGCCTGTGCCTGAACAGCTGCAGGCCCGTATCATCATTGTCGTCATGACTGCATGATGTAGGGCACAAGGTAACACGTTGACGTTCTTCCTGCTCAGCTTTGATTGCCCCTTCCAGCAGAGCATGACGACTGCATAGTGCAGCGTTCCATGCGGCGAGGGAAGAGGCGTTGCCGAATCGGGTGCTCGGGGTGGATCCACAGGGCAAGGGATCAAGACAGGCCCCCTGCGTACGGATGTCGTACGCAGGGGGCCGTCGGTTTAGGCGGCCTCAGCAGCCAGCTGGCGCAGCACATAGTGCAGGATGCCGCCATGCTGGTAGTACTCCACCTCTTTCGGGGTGTCGATACGTACATCCACCGTGAACGACTTCACTGAGCCGTCAGCAGCCGTAGCGGTAACATGCAGCTCCCTGGCGGAGCCATCATTGATGCCGGTAAAGTCGTAGCTCTCCTGACCGGTCAGACCCAGTGATTCGGCCGATTCACCCGCCTTGAACTGCAGTGGCAAAATGCCCATGCCGACGAGGTTGGAGCGATGGATCCGCTCATAGGTTTCAGCAATAACGGCCTGAACACCCTGCAGCCGCGGGCCCTTGGCTGCCCAGTCGCGCGAGGAGCCGGAGCCATACTCTTTACCTGCCAGAATGATACTGGCCACACCTTCGTCGATATATTGCATGGCTGCATCATAGATGCTCATCAGGGCATTGGATGGTTGGTGCAGGGTGACGCCACCCTCGGTACCCGGTGCCAGCCGGTTGCGCAGGCGAATATTGGCGAAAGTGCCGCGCATCATGATCTGATGATTACCGCGACGCGAGCCGTAGGAGTTGAAATCTTTTGTCTCCACACCGCGCTCCTGCAGGTAATGGCCAGCCGGGGAATCGGCCTTGATGGCGCCGGCAGGCGAGATGTGGTCAGTGGTGACCGAATCGCCGAGCAGCGCCAGAACGCGCGCGCCCTTGATGTCGGTGATCGGATCCAGATCAAAGGTCATGCCCTCAAAGTAGGGCGGGTGCTGGATGTAGGTGGAGTCGCTGTCCCAGGCAAAGCGGTCGCCGCTTGGTGCCTGCAGGTTCTGCCAGTTGGCATCGCCGGCATAAACATTGCCGTAGGCCGCTTCGAACTGCTCGGCCGTGACGCAGGCAGCCACGGTATCGGCCACCTCTTTCTGGGTCGGCCAGATATCCTTGAGGAAGAGGTTCTTGCCGCTGGCATCCTGACCAATCGGATCGTTATAGAGATCGATGTTCATCGTGCCGGCAATGGCATAGGCGACGACCAGTGGCGGGGAAGCCAGATAGTTCATGCGCACCTCGGCATGGACGCGGCCTTCGAAGTTACGATTGCCGGAGAGTACGGAGGTAACCGCCAGACTGCCTTCAGCGATGGCGGCAGAAACAGCTGCCGGCAGGGGGCCGGAGTTACCGATGCAGGTGGTGCAGCCGTAGCCGACGGTGTTAAAGCCCAGCTTGTCCAGCTCGGGTGAGAGACCTGCCTTGTCCAGATATTCGGTGACCACAAGCGAACCGGGACCGAGCGAGGTTTTGACCCATGGTGCTGCACTGAGGCCAAGTGCAACCGCTTTTTTGGCGACGAGACCGGCGGCAACCATGACGGACGGATTGGAGGTGTTGGTGCAGGAGGTGATCGCGGCAATAACGACAGCGCCGTTATCAATGGTAACCTCTTGTCCGTTGATTGTGGTGGTAACTGCGTGCGTGGTAATGCCGGCTTCTGTTTTGACCGCTTCGACCGCCTGCTGATACATGGCTTTGGACTCGGTCAGGGCGATGCGATCCTGCGGACGCTTGTGACCGGCCAGTGACGGTACAACGGTGGCCATATCGAGTGCGGCATACTCACTGTAGATCGCTTCCGGGCTGTCAGCGTCACGGAACATGCCCTGTGCCTTGGCATAGGCCTCAACCAGCGCAATGTTCTCTGCGGAGCGGTTGGAGAGGCGCAGGTAGTTCAGTGTTTCATCGTCAATCGGGAAGATACCGCAGGTGGCACCGTATTCCGGTGCCATATTGGCGATGGTGGCACGATCGGCCAACGGCAGGCTATCCAGCCCCGGGCCGTAGAACTCTACGAATTTACCGACAACGCCATGCTTGCGCAGCATCTCGACAATGGTCAGGACCAGATCGGTGGCAGTGGCGCCTTCCGGCAGCTGGCCGGTTAGTTTGAAGCCGACCACTTTCGGTACCAGCATCGATACCGGCTGGCCGAGCATGGCAGCTTCCGCTTCAATGCCGCCAACACCCCAGCCGAGTACACCCAGGCCGTTGATCATCGTGGTATGGGAATCGGTGCCGACCAGTGTATCCGGATAGGCAATGCCTTCTTTGTTTACAAATACGGTGCGCGCCAGGAACTCCAGGTTGACCTGATGCACGATGCCGGTACCCGGCGGAACTGCCTTGAAGGTTTCAAAGGCGTTCTGGCCCCACTTGAGGAAGTTGTAACGCTCACGGTTACGCTGGAACTCAATCTCGGTGTTTTTTGTCGCCGCATCGGCCGAGCCGAATGTGTCGACCTGAACGGAGTGGTCAATCACCAGTTCTGCCGGTGCCAGCGGTTCGATTTTGGAGGTGTCGCCACCCAGGGCTGCCATCGCATCACGCATGGCGGCCAGATCTACTACGGCGGGAACGCCGGTGAAATCCTGCATCAGTACGCGTGCAGGCATATAGGCGATTTCATGATTCGGTTCTGCTTTTTCATCCCAGTTGGCCAGGAAGTTTATGTCATCGGCGGTGACGTTCACACCGTCTTCGCGACGCAGCATATTTTCCAGCAGGATTTTCATTGCATAGGGGAGACGATCGATATCACCCGCAGCCTTCAATGCGTAATAGGTATAGGTCTTGTCACCGACCGACAGACTTTTTTTAGCGCCGAAACTGTTGCTCATTGGCTGCTCCCATGTTCTCAAATATGACGGCGAATATAGCGGATACTCAGGTTTTAATCCAAAGGTGGATGACTGCGGCCCTGCAGACAGAGCGAAAAACATACCCGGGTAGCTCTGCCGGAGACAGATTATCGTTACGCATTCGTTTCTGCCATGTGATGCGGGCGCTGAACAGTTTAGATGAGCGGTGATGCACACCGTGTTGCAGGAGATTGCCGATCATGCCCTGATGCATTACCCTGCAGTGAACGGATTAATTGCCCTGCTGCGGGCTGAGCGGTACACCTGAAACAAAGGGGGTATGGTATGTTTGAATCGGCCGAACTCGGTCACTGCATCGACAAAAAGCGCTATGATGCAGAGGTGCCAGTGTTGCGCGAGGCCTTACTGGATGTGCAATACGCGTTGGCTGAGCAGGCGCATTTTCCGGTCATCCTGCTGGTCGGTGGCGTGGATGGGGCTGGCAAGGGTGAAGTGGTCAATCTGTTAAACGCATGGATGGATCCACGCCATATCCGTGTGCATGCACTGGCCGAGCCGACCGATGAAGAGAGTTCCCGGCCGATGATGTGGCGTTTCTGGCGCGCACTGCCACCCAAGGGGAAAATAGGTGTATTTTTTGGTTCCTGGTATACCCACCCGATGATGCAGCGCATGCAGGGCAATATCAAAGGCGCTGAACTGGACCAGTGTATCGATGAGATCACCAGCTTCGAGCGCATGATTACCTATGAAGGGGGGTTGATTATCAAGCTCTGGCTTCACCTGTCGAAAAAAGTCCAGAAAAAACGTCTGACAAAGCTTGCTGAAAACCCGGATACCAGCTGGCGTGTAACCGATACGGACTGGCAGCACCTAAAACTGCACGACGAGTTCATCAAGGTGGCAGAGCATGTGTTGCGTGAAACCAATACGGCAGAAGCACCGTGGATTGTCATCGAGAGCAGTGACTTTCGCTTTCGTAATCTGACTACCGGCAATTATCTGCTGGAAGCAATACGCAAGCGACTTGCCACACCCTCCCCTTTGTCTCCAGTCGGTGTGCCGCCACTGCCACCGGCTCTGGATGACAAAACACTGCTCAGCTCGCTCGATTTTTCGTTGTCGCTGGGCAAAAAGCCCTACCAGCAACAACTGGCTAAATATCAGGGTGAACTGAACCTGCTCATGCGCCATGCGAAATTTCGCAACAAGTCCCTGATTGCCGTTTTCGAGGGTTTGGATTCGGCCGGTAAGGGGAGTGCCATTCGTCGCATCAGTCAGGCGCTGGATGCCCGCCACTACCGTATCATTCCGGTTGCAGCGCCCAGCGATGAGGAGTTGGCGCAGCCCTATCTGTGGCGTTTCTGGCGGCATGTGCCGGGTAACGGTGAATTTACCATCTTCGACCGCTCATGGTACGGACGTGTGCTGGTGGAGCGGGTGGATGAACTCTGTCATGAAGCCGACTGGATGCGAGCCTATAAGGAAATCAACGATTTTGAGGCGCAGCTCATTGCCCACGATACGATTATTGTGAAATTCTGGCTGGCGATCACCAGAGAGGAACAGCTAAAGCGTTTCCATGCACGCGAAGAGGTTGGTTACAAACAGTTCAAAATCACCGGGGATGACTGGCATAATCGCGATAACTGGCAGCAGTTCGATCATGCCGTGTGTGATATGGTGGATCGTACCAGTACTGACATTGCCCCGTGGACACTGGTGGAGGCCAATGACAAGCGATTCGCACGCATCAAGTTACTGAAAACACTATGCGAACGCATTGAACAGGCGCTCGATTGAGATTGTCAGCTGCAGGCGCGGGGGTGTTATTTATCGAGCCGCTTATTACCGCTATACTGCAACTGGTGATGCGGACGAAATGATACGGTGCCGGTGATCTGACGGAGGTGTGATGGAATACAGTTACCTGAACGACACCCTGATCATGCTGGCTGCGACTGTCTTTGTTGTGGTGTTGTTTTTACGTATGGGGCTCCCCCCCATACTCGCCTATCTGGTAGTTGGTATCACGGTCGGTCCTTATGGTCTGGGACTGGTCTACGATGTGGCGCAGATTCGGCTGCTGGCCGAGTTCGGTGTTGTGCTGTTGCTGTTTACCATTGGTCTGGAATTCTCAGCTTCACTGTTGATGCATATGAAAACCGCCGTGTTGGGGCTGGGCAGTGCGCAGGTGCTGCTGACTGCGGCGGTGACAACGGCCGCGGCGGTCGCTGTCGGATTGAGCCTGGAGAGTGCGCTGGTGCTCGGCGGTGTGGCGGCCATGTCATCGACTGCACTGGTGACAAAGCAACTGGCCGATCAGGTCGAGCTGCAGACCCGTCACGGCAGAATCAGCCTGGGCATTCTGCTGTTTCAGGATCTGATGGTGGTACCATTTCTCATTCTGGTGGCCATGCTGGGCGGAACGTCGGAGTCACCAACCATGTTGACGGTACTTACCGCGCTTATCGAAGGTCTGGCGGCACTGCTGTTGATGTTTGTTTTCGGTCGCTGGGTACTCAGACCACTGTTTCGCGAGGTGGCTCGTTTTCATTCGGCCGAGTTGTTTACGCTGACGGTGTTGCTGGTGGTACTCTGCTCGGCCTGGCTTACTCATCGGATAGGACTGACTTTTGCGCTGGGTGCATTTCTGGCCGGTATGATGCTCAGTGAGACCGAGTTCAGGCATCAGGTGGAATCGGAGATTCGCCCGTTCCGTGATGTGCTGCTCGGCCTGTTTTTTATCACTGTGGGCATGATGCTGAATATTGCGCTGCTGCCCGATATTTGGCTGTCTGTATTGGCTCTGCTGGTGTTGCTGATGCTGCTGAAATTGCTGCTGGTGGTCTCTTTTTGCCGATTGGGAGGCTGGAATAGTGCTGTGTCATTGCGCACTGGCCTCGTGCTGGCGCATGGCGGTGAATTCGGTTTTGCCATACTTATTCTGGCCATGCAGGGCAATATTCTGCGTGCGGATGAGGGGCAGACCATGCTGGCGGCGATGCTGTTCAGTATGATGCTGGCGCCGCTGCTGATCCGCCATAATGGCCTGGTTACAATGCGTCTACTGCCGGAATCGGTGAAAAAGAGCAAACAGGAGATCACGCAGGGGATTCTCGATACTGCACGCACGCTTAACCGGCATGTTATCGTCTGTGGTTATGGCCGGGTGGGCGAGCATGTGCTGAATGTGTTGCAGGAACAGGAGGTTGCCTGCATGGCGATTGAACTGGAACCGGTGATGGTCAGGCGGGGAATGGCCGCCGGCAAGCCGGTCTCCTATGGCGATGCAGGTAGTCTGGAACTACTGCACGCCTGCGGTCTCTCCCGGGCATCTGCTCTGGTGATCAGCATGATCGATTTTAATACGGCCATGAAGATTATCACACGCGTACGATCTGTGGATGTCGGGTTGCCTATCATTGTCCGCACGCGCAAGGAGATGCATCTGTATCAGTTTTATCAGGCTGGTGCCACAGAAGTGGTTGCCGATGTGTTCGGTAGTGACCAGATGGTGACCATAGAAATGCTGCGCAGGTACGGTCTGATTCATGCAGAAGCGGAAGAAACCGGGTAGGGGTGGGAATCGCTTACGGCACGGCCTCATAGTAGGCGTGGTCGGGTTGCGTGCGCGCTGCCCCGAAAATAGTCACGGATAACGGTATCATGCCAAGCTTGTCGAAGCCTTCGGTAAATGCGCTGATAATCCTGAATATGCGCCAGGACTCCGAGCCTTTAAGATCTTCCATGATTTTAACCTCCCCGCATCGAAGAGCGCGAGTATCCCGACTTGTTGCAGCAACTGACTATTCGCGGTCCGGTTGCTTATTCAGCAGCGGCCGGATCAGGTCTATCGGCAACGGAAATACGATGGTTGAGGATTTATCGCCGGCAATATCGGTCAGCGTCTGCATATAGCGTAACTGGATGGCCTGCGGTTGTTCTGACAATAGGGCTGCGGCTTCAACGAGTTTTGCCGCTGCCTGCATCTCACCTTCTGCATGAATGATCTTGGCACGCCTGGTGCGTTCTGCTTCAGCCTGCTGGGCGATGGCGCGAATCATACTTTCATCCAGATCAACATGTTTGATCTCGACGTTGGCTACCTTGATGCCCCATGCATCGGTCTGCGTATCGAGTATGGTGCGGATGTCTGTGTTTAGCCGCTCTCGCTCGGCCAGCATCTCGTCCAGCTCATGCTGACCAAGCACGCTGCGCAGCGTTGTCTGGGCCAACTGGCTGGTGGCATCGAAGAAATTCTCGACGTTGATAATGGCCTTCTGCGGATCCAGTACGCGGAAATAGATCACGGCATTGACCTTGACCGAAACATTATCGCGGCTGATCACATCCTGTGTTGGAACGTCAAACACGATGGTACGCAGATCCACGCGCACCATCTGCTGGATGACCGGGATCAGGATGATCAGGCCGGGTCCTTTAACCTTCCAGAAGCGACCGAGCTGGAAAACAACACCGCGTTCGTATTCGCGCAGCACCCGGACGGAGCCGAGCAGGATAACGAGAATAAAGAATAGGATGATTAATATGGCGTTCATGGCACTACCTCCGGATTGTTATGCTCTGCCGGATCAACCTGCAAGATTAATCCGTTTCTATTGCTGACGCGTATGGTTTGCCCTCTGCTTAATGCTACCGTTGACATAGCTTGCCAGGTTTCACCATGCACAAGTACATGGCCAGTGCCATCGAACTCCTCGCTGGCTGTGCCGAGCAGGCCGATCATCTCTTCCGCTCCGGTGACAACAGGGCGCAGTCTGGCCCTGATCGCCATGCCGATGATCAGGATGAAAAAGGCGGCCGAGCATAAGGCCACGGCGAAAATCAGACTCATCGACAAGGCAAAGCCCGGTGCCCCTGTATCCATCAACATGACTGAGCCGGCAACAAAGGCGATCACGCCGCCAAGCCCCAGTGCTCCGAAGCTGGGGGCGAAGGCTTCGCCGATCATGAAGGCGATGCCGAGAAATATCAGGGCCAGACCGGCATAATTAACGGGCAGTACCTGGAAGGCGAACAGGGCCAGCAGCAGAGAAATGCCGCCGATGACGCCCGGCAGTATCGTGCCCGGATTGGCCAGCTCGAAGAACAGGCCGTAGATACCCAGCAGCATCAGCACATAAGCTACATTGGGATCGCTGATCACGGCGAGCAGCCGGCTGCGCCAGTTGCGTTCGACCGTTTCAATGCGCATGCGGCGGGTGTGTAGCGTTACGTTGGTGTTGCCTGTGGACAGAGTGCGTCCATCCACCTTTTCCAACAGTTGAGGGATATCTTGTGCAATCAGGTCGATAACGCCCATTTTCAGCGCCTGCTCGGCACTCAGTGAAGCCGCTTCGCGTACGGCCATCTCAGCCCATTCGACATTGCGCTGCCTCAACTGCGCCAGACTGCGGATATAGGCGGTCGCATCATTCACCATTTTATGCTGCATCGGGTTTCCGCTCTCTGCCGGTGCATCAGGACTACTGTCTTTTACTGTCGGAGAGCGGGGGGGCTCCGGCTTGGATAATGCGCCGATCTGTACCGGTGTGGCGGCGCCCAGATTGGTGGCGGGTGACATGGCGGCAATGTGGGAGGCATACAGGATGTAAGTACCGGCGCTGGCGGCTCTGGCACCTTGCGGCGCGACAAAGGTTGCTACCGGCACAGGGGAGGCAAGGATATCCTGTATAATCTTGCGCATGGATTGATCCAGACCGCCCGGTGTATCCATGCGCAGGATAACCAGTCCCGCATCACCAGCCCGGGCAAGCGTATGATGTACATCTTCCGCCACGGCAGGGCCGATGGCACCCTGAATATCCAGCACCAGTGCATGCGGCGCCGCCTGTGCGGGTGAGGTATGCGTCATCAGCAGGAGGGTTATCGGTATCAGCAAACGTATCAAACTGCACATGAGCTTTAGTATAGCAAAATGAATGAGGCGATGCTGATAAACGATGTAATGCTCTATCGATGATTTCATGGGTTGCGGATTGGTGGCATGATTGTGGCGCATAGCTATGCAGCTAAGTCAGGATAGTGTGAATTCGCATTCACAGTGAAGGAGATAAATCGATGCAGGTGTTGATCAGTTACCACTCGGACTACGGTAATACGCGCAGGATGGCTGAGGCGATTGCTGCCGGCTTCAGGGTTGCCGATGCCTCCGCCCGGGTTGAGCTTAAACTGGTCGAAATGACCGGGCTGGACGATCTGACCGGGGCCGATGTGATTATTCTCGGAACACCTGTTCATATGGGGTCCATGGCATGGCCGGTCAAAAAACTGATTGATGAAACAGCCAAGCTATGGATGGAAGGGCCTCTGGAAGGAAAAATCGGTGGCGTATTTGCGACAGGCGGCGGTTTCGGCGGCGCCGGTGGCGGTGTGGAGCAGACGCTTGTTTCCCTGCACTCGAATTTTCTCGAGCATGGCATGATTGTCGTCGGTTTTCCGAAATCCCTGCCGGGATATGCAGACGGTGGATTGCAGTGGGGCCCATGTGGCCGTAGCGGCAATCACGAAGGCATGCCGGCAGCGCTTTCAGATGGGTCGCTGACTGCTGCACGCAGTTATGGCGCGCATGTGGCGGAAATGGCCAAACGCTTGATGGATTGATCGGGGGCGGACGGCGCAGATATAAAAGGAGGCCTTTCGGCCTCCTCTGCATATCAGATGCTATTT
This sequence comes from Zetaproteobacteria bacterium CG_4_9_14_3_um_filter_54_145, assembly GCA_002791575.1. Taxonomy (GTDB): domain Bacteria; phylum Pseudomonadota; class Zetaproteobacteria; order Mariprofundales; family Mariprofundaceae; genus Mariprofundus. Next base: position 22,003 of record PFXI01000067.1, read on the forward strand.
GTCTGCTTGTATGTACAGATAGGTAAGGCCGGCGCTTGCGCCAATGCCTGTGTTACCCTCTATGGCTGGTTGCAGTGAAATGCTACTATCACCACCGCCTACCAGTACTTGCGCGCCAACACCTGCGCCCACTGTTGCCGAGCCGCCGGCACCGACATATTTACCGGCCATTTTGTGGTTGCCGCTGTGCATATCGGCCGCAAAAACGGTGAAGGCGATTGTAGACTCCTCTTTGAAGCTCAGGTCAACGCCAAAACCGATGCCTGTTTCCCCGATATAGTGCTCAACGCCGCTACCATCGGTTGCGACGAAATCACAGCGAACATCCGTGGTGGAGTGTATCAATAGATTTACAGTGGTATGCGGTACGGTTTTACAGGTTAATACACCAATTTTTGTACCGGCAGTAGAATTACCGGCAAAAGCCGGCGCTGCAGCCATCGTCAGGGCCATGGCAGTGAAAATGCCGATTTTTATGAGTGAACGTTTCATGCTGAACTCCTATATTGACTGATTGCTATCCCCCGCCGGGGGATAGCAATTATTATAGACGAATAGCATTGTAAATATATCCATTATTTGTTACTTGATTGAAACCACTGAAGTGGTTTGTTTGTGTGCCTGCCTGTCGCGCCGTGTGAAATCAAGTGCTTGATTTCACACGGCTGGCTGCTGTTAACGCTGACGGAGGAATTCAGGTCCCATTTCAATGACAAATTCAACCCTGCGATTTTTAGCCTGACCCTCCTCTGTTGCGTTGGATGCAACCGGACGTGTGTCGGCATAGCCAGAGGCATGCAGCCGTCCCGGCTCGATACCGAAATCAATCAGCGCCTTGACGACGGATGTGGCCCTTACTGTTGAAAGTTCCCAGTTGGATTGATAGTTCCTGCCGGCAAGCGGGGTGCTGTCGCTGTGTCCTGCCACTTCTATTTTACCTGTGTAGGTCTGCAACACTTTGGCCAGATTTTTCAGTGGTATTCTGGACGATTCATCCAGGTAGGCCTGACCGGATTTGAACAGCAGGGCTGCATCCATTTGCAATCGGATCTGACCGGGTGACATTTTGACATCCATCACGCCGCCGAGTGAGTTGCTGCCGAGAATGCGGCGCATACTATCTTCCATGCCATCCTTCTGCCCCTGTCGCTGAATGGTGGCATTATCCGAAACAGGTGTGCCTTCTGACGTAGTATTCTGCGGCGATGAGGGGGCCTGCATTTTTACACCGGCCTTGGAGTGGCTGACGGCACCCATGATAATAAACAGCGCCAGCAACAGTGACATCAGATCCAGATAGGCGACCATCCATCCTTCATTGGTTACGCTTTGGTCATGCTCGACCTCACGTTCTTCCATGTCGCTGAGAATATGGCTGCGGACCATTTCCAAACCGGATTTTCCGGAGACTGCTTCAGAATTATTGCTCATCAGAAGTCATCATCCATACTGCTTCTTTGTGTGGTGGAGGCTTTGCCGCCGGATGAGCTGCCGGTGCTGCGCAGTTCATCGTCATGGTGGGCCGAAAATGAACTCAATGTTTCGCGGATAAACACCGGGCTGCGGTTGCCTGCCAGCATAATGGTGCCTTCCACAATCATGCGCATGATCATGGCCCGTTTTTCCGTGCGTCGTTCCAGCTTGATAGCGATAGGCTTGAATATGAGATTGGAGAGAATGACGCCGTAAAGTGTAGTCATCAGGGCAACGGCCATATTATGGCCGATATTTAACATGTCGGGGCCACTGATGCCAAAAAGCATGTTTACCATACCAACGAGCGTTCCGAACATGCCGAATGCCGGGGCATAAACACTCATGACGTGAAAGACATGCGCTTCAGCGCGCTCCTGTTCACGCAGGCGCTTGATTCGCCATTGTAAAATATTGACGATCTCTTCGGTCGGCGTGTTGTCGATGACCAGCTGGATCGCTGTTCTCAGGAACGGATTGCCTATGCGGGAGAGTTGATCCTCGATACGGGCCAGATCACCATGGCGGCGCAGACGGGCGGCATTTGCTATCTCAGAGATATCATCACTGATTGAATATTCGTTATTGCGAAACACATTTCCCAATACCCGCCAAACCTTGCCCAGCTCCTGTGCCGGAAAACTGACCAGTGTGGCGGCGAATGTGCCTCCGATAACAATCAGCAGACCCGGCAGGTTGATGTAGACGTCGGGCTCCACTGCGGAGAGAAATACAGAGAGAATAATCAGTCCGATACCAACCAAAATACCTGCGATGGTGGATAGATCCATGTTAATCTCCTTTGCGTTGTTGTTCGAGCGTAGCTAGCAATTATCCGGCCAAACCGGTGTCAACAACAGGGCATAAGACTGGTGCTGCTGGCCGAACGGATCAAGGGGGGAAGTTGTTGGCAAACAATATGCTAGCCTTGCGGCATGCGGGCGTATTGACGTCCTGCTGCTGATTCTGACCGGAGGATTTCATGTCATTGCGTTGGGTGTGGAGCTTGCTGGCTGCTTTGTCAGTGATTGCTGTTGGCGTTGTGATGCTGCTGAGCATTACCACCGTCGAAAAAGAGGCCTGGGATTCCAGTGAGAGAGAGCAAAGTCGATTGTTGACGGCGCTGCTGGGCGATGAGTTGAAAATGCCGATGATGGCTAATAGCAGGGCTGAAGTGGATAGTCTGATTAATGCGTTCATGTACCAGCTTCCGAATGTGCAGGTCTTCCTGCGCTGGGCGAGAGGTGACGAGGTGAATTATGGTAAAACAATACTGCCTGCAGCCATTGCCGGGCTGAAAGAGTGGCCTGTAACTCCCGCCATGGTGAAGGGGGCGGATAAATGGTATGTGATGACGATTCGCTATAATACCGCCAGGCTCGGGGATATCGCTATCTATAATCCGGGCAAGGCTTGGGAAGCCTATGCCAGCCAGATCAGGTGGCGCATGGCTGCCGCGACACTGCTTGCTGCCCTGTTGATGGGATTGCTTGTTTATACTATGAGCGGGCGTGTCAGGAACTATTTAAGAGAGCTGGCCCTGGCATGCAGACGGGTCGGGGGTGGCGATTTCTCAGCACACCTGTCTGTGCGTGCAACCAATGAGTTCGGCAAAGCCTATTATCAGTTCAACCAGATGGTTTCCAGTTTGGAGCAGCGCGAGAAGATACATGATCTGTATGGTCACTATCAGCGTCCGCAACTGGTGGCGGATGAGTATGATCGCAATGCACACCGGGCCGACAAACAGCGGGAAGTCACTGTTCTTGCTATTCAGGTGATGAATTTTCATGGTAGCAAGGTGCAGTCACCACAGGATGATGCCTTACATACATTGAACCGCTACTATGCCTTGTTTGAATTTATTGCTCACGAATTCGGCGGCCATGTTGATCATATCTCGGGTGATGAGATGGTGGTGGTATTTAATCATCCGTTTGACCTTAAATGTCATGAAAATCAGGCAGCGAAAGCGGGTATGGCCATCGCCGCTGCCGCAGCCCGTCTTACCGCCGGTGCTGCTGATGCTGTTGGTTTCAAAATCGGACTGGCGATAGGGGAAGTGATGATCGGCTACCTTGGCACAGGCCGCGGCAGGCAGCTGACCGTTGCCGGTGCACCGATTGAACTGGCTTCGCAGTTGGCCCGGGGCGTGGAGAGTGATGGCGTGATCGCACCCTATGGAACCATGCTGGCACTGGGGCATGGCTTCCGCCCGAAAGAGCTCGGTGAGTGTCTGCTGCCTGCCGGCAGACAGATGCGCTGTATTAATATTCTGCCGGGTGAGGTTTACGTGGAGCAGGAGATTGCCGGCGTAGTCGAAAAAGCATTTCAGGCCTTTAACCCGGTGGATGATCCGGAAGATGATCAATGGTGATGGGATTGTTACGCGCGCTGGTGAAATGCCAGTCTGGTGCCCTCTCCATCACAATATAAACGACTCCAGCAGGCATAAGGCATATCCATATGCCGCGTGCTGGCGATGGGTGCGCGAAGCGCCAGAGCAATCAGCATACGCAGTGTGCCGGAGTGGGAGACAACAAGCAGCTTCTTGTTCTGATAACTGGTGCTGACCTCCATCAACCAAGATTGCAGACGTTGATGCAGCTCCTCTGCCGATTCGCCGCCGGGGGGACGCATGCCTGTCGGGTCTCGTCGCCACTGCTCCAGCATACCGGGAAATTCAGCGCTGATTGCCTCACCGGTTTTGCCCTCCCAGGTCCCATAGTGCATCTCTGCAATGCGCGGTTCGATGATGCACGGGGTGCCTGATTGTGCCGCCCAGTCATTAGCGGCATCCGAGCAACGGGAAAGCGGTGAAGTGATGATGATATCCACCTCTGCAGCCAGCTGTTGCCAGACCATATCCATGTCAGCGCGCCCCTGTTTGGTCAGTGGGTCATCCGTGTGGCCGCGGTATTTGATGCCTCCGGCCAGGGCTCCGTGGCGGAGTAAGTCAACTCTCAGCATCTGTTCTCCTGAATAACCTGTATTGATTCTGGGTTTTGTCTCTCTCTATAATCCGTTATGGTGCACGCCTGACCGACAAAAGGAAGTGGCCTGTGACAGAAGAATTTGATTTGAATGACGAGAGAAATATTGTTGCGATGCAACATGTGCGCGGCTTGTTGGAGTATATGGGCGAAGACGTAGGTCGTGAAGGCCTGCTGGAAACGCCCGCACGCGTGCTGGCGGCCATGGGTGAACATTTCTCAGGCTACAGGGAAGATCCGAAAGAACATCTGCTGAAAACCTTTGAAGAGGTGGAGGGTTATGATGAGGTGGTGCTAGTCTCCGATATCGATGTGCACAGCCACTGTGAGCATCATATGGTACCGTTTGTCGGCAAGGCACATGTCGCTTATATCCCGCGTGGTCGCGTAGTCGGCTTGTCCAAGCTTGCGCGCGTGGTGGATGGTTATGCCAAACGTCTGCAGGTGCAGGAGAAGCTGACCATGCAGATTGCCAATGCCCTTGTTGAGGTGCTGGAGCCGGAAGGTGTGGCAGTGATTATTCAGTGTCAGCATTTCTGTATGTGTCATCGCGGCGTGCACAAATCGAATTCATGGACGACCACCTCCAAGCTGACCGGTACCTTTCTGAATAACCCGTCATCGCGACTGGAGCTGTTTCAGCTGATCGGCATGGATAAGTCGCTGCGATAATGCAGATGCCTGCATCCATCAGTCGCCCGGGCAACAGGCTGGGCGCAACACTGCTGTTGCTGCTGGTCAGCGCACTGTTTTACGGTGCTTCATTGGTGAAAATTCCAGCCATCGATGATGTGACCGATACTTACTTCTCCGAATCGATCCGCTCAGCCACGCTCGCCTATGCTACGACCCGGGGTGTGAATGCGGTGGTCTCGGTCGTCAAGGAGTCGCATCTGGAGCTGGCTCCGGCCGGTGTCGGTATCACCATTGCAGCAGGCCAGATTCTCGATCCGATTGATGATATGACAGAGCGGCTCTCATCCGTCCTGGTGGCGGCGATTGCCTCAATCGGCATCCAGAAGCTCGGTTACGAGATCGGCACTGCCATCTCGTTCAAAGCCATTGCCATGGTGTTGCTGCTGATGGCTCCGCTGCTCTGGTTGAACAGTGCCGCGCTTGCGGCCCTGTATGAGCCGCTGCTGAAGCTCTGTCTGTTGCTGCTGCTGTTGCGTTTTTTGCTGCCTGTCTCGGCGCTGATCAGTGATCAGCTCTACAGCCACTGGTTGCAGCCGGGTATTACCGATGCTGTCGATGATCTGTCGGCGGTATCAAACAGCTATCAGTCGCTGAGCAAGTTGCCGCCGGAGCAGGGGGGCGGGTTCTTCTCCTCGATGACTGCGGCCACATCGGAAAAGGTGGAGCAGATCAGAGCCGCATTTATGCAGATGGTGGAGCATGCGGAAAATATTATCCGTTCCCTGTTAACGCTGATGACCTTGTATCTCGCCGTTTTTGTAGTGCAGGTAGTGATGCTGCCGCTGCTGATGCTGTGGCTGATGCTGCGTATAGCCAAAAGCCGGATGCTGGATTCATGGGCAGTCAGCTTCAGGCGCAAGCTGACTGATAGCCATGACGACGCTGCGCTTTAATAAACCCTTTGAAGTACTGACCCAGTTCAGTGACGGGGCGGGACGTCAGACGCTGGCAGATTTTATTCCTGTGGCCGGTGTGTATGCAGCCGGTCGTCTGGATCGTGACAGTGAGGGGCTGCTGCTGCTGACCGATGACGGTCCGCTGCAAAACCGGATTTCGCATCCGCACCATAAGCTCAAAAAGATCTATTGGGTACAGGTGGACGGGGCAATCAGTGATGAGGCCGTTGAGCAGTTGCGGCATGGCGTTGCACTCAAGGACGGCATGACCAGCCCTGCGCGTGTTAGTGTGATGGCGGCGCCGGCCATGCTCTGGCCGCGCAATCCTCCGATCCGTATACGGGCGCAGATCCCTACCTCATGGATCAGCCTGGAGATCAGTGAGGGACGCAACCGTCAGGTCAGGCGCATGACTGCCGCCGTCGGCTTTCCCACCCTGCGGCTGATTCGCTACGCGATCGGCCCGATCACGCTCGACGGGTTACAGCCCGGTGCCTATGACGAAGTTGATGCTCAGCAGTTGTGGCGTCTGTTTCCGCAATCTGTTGCTAGGCGCCCCGACAAGGCCGGATCCGGACGCTATTCAGGTGAGGTGCAGAGCCGGAGCGGCAGTCAAGCGCAAGCCCGCAGACAGAAACAAGGCAAGTAGGCTGTACCGTGTCAGACAGCCACTGGAGGGCCTGAGTGCTTGTCATGTTTGCTGAACAGATGGCTGTCTCAACATGGGTTTGTCATGCGTGACTGGCAGGCATGTGCCAGTAGTCGAGGCCGTAGAGCAGATGATAAACTATCCGGTTCGAAGCAGCCTGTTTTGCCTGCCTGCCCGGATACCTCCGGCAGAGGTATCATATGAACCCCGAAAACCTGAGTGCTGAGGCACTGCGCTTGTTCAATACGCTCTCGGCAGATGTGCAGCGGCAGGCGGTGGCCTTGTCGGAAACAGTCTCTGAAGATGAAGCGGTCTATCTGGCTGCCCTGCGCAGTATGCCCGAAAAGGAGAGGCGTCAGTTCCTGTTTAAACTGAGCGGCCAGAAGTGGGGACTCTAGTCCAGCTGTGTGCACACAGATGCCCGCTACTCAGCCCTCCAGGTGCGCCGATCAGAGAGCGGGTCGTTTGCAGCACTGCCACGCCTGTTTAATTTTGCATGCTGCCAAACGTGCAAAATCGTGTATTTACTGCAATATGCATACTTGATGGTTGTTGCCCGGGACGCAGGAGTGCTGCCGGATCAGGGCAATTATACGCGGGAGGGCCGGTGAGATCAGCTGTGAGTGTACTGGTATGTCTGACTCTGTTGTTGGCTGCATGCTCGCGAGCTATCCCTGTGGATGCTGTGAAAAAAACAGCACAACCGGTCGTTGCGTCGGCGGCTCCGCTTGAGCCCCCGATAGCGGTGCCGGCAGTTGCGGTAAAAATAAAACGACATGGAAAACGCTCGTTTGTGAAACTGATGAAGCCTATTATCCAGCGCGAAAACAGGTCAATTATGCAGGACAGACAGCGTTTGCTGGCATGGCAGAAGCAGGGTGTGTTCAAGCCTTCACAGCGCGTTGCACTGCAGGCTATGGCGGAGCGCTACGGCATTACGATGCAAAAAAATCTCGATGATCAATTCTGGAACAGGTTGCTGATACGGGTTGATATCGTGCCACTGGACATGGTGCTGGCTCAGGCTGCCAATGAATCGAGCTGGGGTAACTCCCGTTTTGCCAGAGAAGCCAATAACTATTTTGGCCAGTGGTGTTTTCGCAAGGGGTGTGGTGTGGTAACACTACAGCGTGCCACAGGCGCTCATCATGAAGTGAAGCGTTTTGCCTCAGCGCAGTTATCCGTGCGGGCGTATATGCGGAACTTGAATACCTCATCAGCCTATAAGCTGTTCCGCAAAATGCGCCTTTCGATGCGACGGAGCAACAAGCCGCTCAATGCCGAGTTTCTGGCTTTGGGCCTGAAGGATTATTCGGGACGCGGCATGGCTTATGTGCGCTCAATCCGCAGTCTGGTTCGGGCGAACAGGGCGCTGGTTGATGCACTATAGTTTCAGATCGATTTCAGCGTCATTGCCGATGCAGCAGCAGTTTGCGACGATACTCTTCAGGGTCCTTGGTCTGGGTCATGGCACCGCCGCGTGGGTAAATGGCGTCGTACAGACGAGAGACCCAGAAACGCAGGGCAGCAAGCCTGAGTAGGGCGGGCAACGCATCTTGTTCATCGGCCTGCAGCGGGCGCAGGCTTTCGTAACCGGCCAGAAAGGCATCGATGCGGAGCTGGTCTTCGTTCGTCAGCTGTACAGCCTGAGCATTGATGGTGATGGCGATGTCCATGGCAAACGGTGCATCATGGGCATAATAGAAATCAATAATGCCGCTCGCCTTGTCGCCTTCAAACAGGATGTTGTCGACAAACAGATCGCCGTGAATCACGCCGCGTGGTAGCGAATCCCACGTGCCTGCGCGTTGAAAGGCCAGCTCATCAGCCAGCATGGCGGCAGCATCACTACCATAAATGCTACTAACCTTAGCCATGATCTGCGAAATTTTTTCCGCCAGCCAGTCAAAGCCGGTCGGGTTTTCCCGCCGCTCGCAGAAATTACTGCCGGCCAGATGCAGTCGCGCCAGCGATTCGCCGGAAGAGCGCAGTTGTGCTCTGTTCAGTTGCTCGAGTGTGCGGCCGCTCAGGCAAGAGACGATGCAGCCCTGCTTGCCATGGGTATCAAACAGCAGTGAACCGTCATGCCGCTGCATGACATCCGGGCAGGAGAGGCCGTTTGCCGCCAGATGTTTCATCAGGTGCATGAAATAGGGCAGTTCCACCGCATCCATGCGCTCGAAGATGGTCAGGACATAGCGACCGGATGCAGTGTCGATAAAGAAGTTGCTGTTTTCGATGCCGGCAGCAATGCCTGCGAAGCCGGTGAGGGCACCGAGCCGGTAGTCGGCCAGAATGGTTTCAATATCGTTGTGGGTGAGTTCGGTATAAACGGACATGACGGCCATACTAGGAATCCGTGCGGCTTAGGCAATTCGTAGCGAACCGTGCTCCGCCTGCTGTCGTGACAGAGCATTGTTCACAGTGGTCTCAACCGTTAGCGTGCGTCGCCTTTATGGTGCGGGTGAAATATGGATAAAATTATCATTCAGGGTGGCGTTCCCCTGTCAGGAACGGTCAAGGCCAGCGGTGCAAAGAATGCAGCGCTGCCGCTGCTGGCTGCAGCGATACTGGTCGATGGGCCGGTGATCTACCGCCGCATTCCCCATCTGCACGATATCTCCACGATGATGACCCTGCTGGCCTGGCAGGGGGCTGATGTTACTTATGACGATAAGCACTGCCTGCATGTGGATACCAGAGAAGCGAGCAAACCCGAGGCACCGTACGAACTGGTCAAGACCATGCGCGCATCATCGCTGGTGCTGGGGCCGCTATTGGCCCGTTTTGGCCGAGCTGTAGTCAGTCTGCCGGGTGGTTGTGCCATCGGCGCACGTCCGATCGACATGCATTTGCGTGGTTTGGAAGCGATGGGGGCCAGTATTGAAGTGTCGCAGGGTAATATTATCGCGCATGTGGATGGCCGATTGCACGGCGCGCATATCGTATTTGATCAGGTAACCGTAACGGGCACAGAGAACCTGATGATGGCCGCCGTACTGGCGGTGGGCGAAACGGTGCTGGAAAATGCTGCACGTGAGCCGGAAATCGTCAATCTGGCCGATTCCCTGTGCGGACTGGGCGCTATTATTACCGGGGCCGGCACGAATCGCATCGTGATTCAGGGCGTTGAGCGCCTGCATGGTGGCGAAATGACAACCATTGCCGATCGCATTGAAACAGCGACCTATCTGGCCGCAGGTTTGATTACCGGCGGTGATGTCACCGTAACCGGCACAGACCCCGCCATGCTGGAAGCATTTCTGGCGAAAGTGAGAGAGACCGGCGCACTGGTTGAAACCGGCGAAGATTTCATTCGTTGTAAGGTACAGGGACGTCTTAAGGCCGTTGATATTCAAACGCAACCGCATCCGGGTTTCCCTACCGATCTGCAGGCCCAGTTTATGGCCATGATGACACTGGCTGACGGGGTCAGTGTGGTACGCGAAACTATTTTTGAAAACCGTTTTATGCATGTGCAGGAGCTGGCCCGCATGGGTGTGGATATCCGGCTGGATGGTAATACGGCGATAGTGCATGGCCGCGCTCAGCTCTCGGGTGCGCCGGTGATGGCGACGGATTTACGCGCTTCTGCATCGCTGGTGCTGGCAGGGTTGGCGGCGCAAGGGGAAACAACCGTGTCACGTGTCTATCATATTGACCGCGGCTACGAACGAATTGAAGAAAAATTAAGCAGACTGGGCGCTCGTATCGAGCGGGTCAGCGCCAGTGAAAGCTGGATGCAGGGAGCACGTTTCAATGGCTGATTCTCGGATATTGACGATTGCACTGTCGAAGGGGCGCATACTCGATCAGACACTGCCGCTGCTGGTTGCAGCGGGGCTGACGCCAGCTGAGGATGTGCAGACAACCCGCAAACTGATGGTCGATGGCGACTATCATGGCGAACCGGTGCGTTTCCTGATTATCCGTGCAGCCGATGTCTGTACCTATGTTGAGCAGGGTGCTGCGGACATGGGTATTGCCGGTCGCGATTCGCTGCTGGAGTACACGCCGCGCGTATATGAGCCGCTGGATCTGGAGATCGGTCGTTGTCGTTTGTGCGTATGTGGCCCCAAAGAGCTGGTGGATGCCGGTGTGCCGGAACGTGGCAGTCGCATTCGCGTGGCAACCAAATACGATCATCTGGCTTCGCAGTATTTTTTGCGTCAGGGCGTACAGGCGGAAATTATTCATCTGTACGGTTCGATGGAGCTGGCGCCGCTGGTTGGTATGGCCGAGCGTATTGTTGATCTGGTGGAAACCGGCGGTACGTTGAAGGCCAACGGGCTGGTGGAAGAGACAACGCTGTTTGACATCTCCAGCCGTCTGATTGTTAATCCTGCAAGTTTTGCCACACGCAGAGCGCAGGTAAATGCGATTATCAATGGACTGCGCGAGGCAGTAAATACAAAAGGTAATGGGTGAGCCATGGCTAATATAACGAGACTGGACTCTGCTGACGCTGATTTTGCTGCCAAACTGGATGCATTGCTGGAGAGGGAGACCGATACCGGTGATGATGTGCAGCATCTGGTGGCCGATATCCTTGCCGATGTGAAGCAGCGTGGAAATGCGGCGCTGTGTGAATTTACCGAACGCTTTGATGGCTGGGCCTGTACAGCGGAGTCGATAGCGATCAGCCGGGAGCGCATGCATGCAGCATGGGAAGCCGTGTCTGATCTGGACCGGCAGGCGCTGGAGTTGGCGGTTGCGCGCATTCGCGCCTATCACGAGCATCAGATTCAGCAGGATTGGGATTTTACCGACGAAGCGGGGCTGACATTGGGTCAGCGGGTTACACCGCTGGACCGGGTCGGTCTGTATGTACCCGGTGGTAAGGCGGCCTATCCGTCATCCGTACTGATGAATGCAGTGCCTGCTGTGGTCGCGGGTGTTAGTGAAATTGTCATGGTTGTGCCTACACCCGGTGGCGAGATGAATGATCTGGTGTTGGCTGCTGCCTATATCTCCGGCGTACAGCGCGGCTTTGCCGTTGGCGGGGCACAGGCTGTGGCAGCGTTGGCTTATGGCACGGAAACGATACCGGCAGTGGATAAAATTGTCGGACCCGGCAATAAGTTTGTTGCTGCTGCCAAGCGTCAGGTCTTCGGCACCTGCGGTATTGATATGATTGCCGGCCCGTCTGAAATTGTCGTGGTCGCCGATGGTGGTCACCCTGCATGGCTGGCTGCTGATTTTCTGTCGCAGGCAGAGCATGATGAAGCGGCCCAGAGTATCATGATCTCCACCGACGCCCATCTGCTTAATCAGGTGGCCGAATCCATTGAAGCGCATCTGGCTGTGTTGCCGCGTGCTGAGATTGCCCGGGCTTCGGTTGAAGCGCATGGCGCGCTGATCCACGTGCATAGTCTGCAAGAGGCTGCGGATGCGGTGAATATTATTGCCCCTGAGCATCTGGAACTGGCGCTGGAGGATCCGGAAGCCATGCTGCCGATGATTCGCCATGCCGGGGCCATTTTTCTCGGTCACTTTGTGCCGGAAGCACTTGGTGATTACATGGCCGGCCCCAATCATGTGCTGCCGACAAACCGTACGGCCCGCTTTTCCAGCCCACTGGGTGTCTATGATTTCCAGAAACGCAGCAGCGTCATTCGCTCCACCCGTGCCGGTGTGGAAGCTATCGGTCCGGCCGCCGCACATCTGGCGCACCGGGAAGGGTTGCAGGCGCATGCGCTGACGCTGGAGTTGAGGCTGAACGACAAATCATGATTCGAAATGATATCAAGGCATTGTCTGCCTACCATGTGCCTGACAGTGATGGCCTGATCAAACTGGATGCGATGGAGAATCCCTACGCGTTACCGGAGGATCTGCATCGCGACTGGTTGAACCACCTCGGCACTGTAAATATTAATCGCTATCCGGATGCGGATATGTTGCCGTTGCGACGGAAGATTGCGGAGCGGGAAGGGGTGATGCCGGAACAGGTATTGCTGGGCAATGGATCTGATGAAATTATCCAGATGTTGTTGCTGGCGATGAATCCCGGCACCTGTGTCGTACCGCGCCCGACCTTTGTGATGTACGATCTGATTTCGCGCTGGATGAAACGCCCGGTGGCCTCAGTGCCATTGAAGGCTGATTTCACGCTGGATGCCGACCATTTTTTGCAGGTATGTGCACGGGAGAAGGCTGAAATTGCCTTTCTGGCCTGCCCGAATAACCCTACCGGCAATTTGTGGGATGAAAAAACGATTGATCGCATTGCCCGCGGGCTTAATGGTCAGCTGGTGATTGATGAGGCTTATGGGCCGTTCGCCGAACGCAACCATAACCATTTGATCAGCGCCAATGTCATGGTCTTGCGCACCTTTTCCAAGCTTGGCTGGGCCGGACTCCGGTTGGGTTACCTGCTGGGTGATGCCGATCAGATCGCGCACCTGAACAAGGTACGTATGCCGTATAATATTAATGCGCTGACGCAGGCTTCGGCTGAATTTCTGCTCGACCATTTTGAGTTGTTCGAGAAGCAGGCGGCGGCTATCTGTGTTGAACGCGAGCGTTTGTATAAAGCCCTGGCGGGGATGGATACGGTAACGGTCTTTCCGTCGCAGGCGAACTTCCTGCTGGTACGGGTGCCGGATGCCGTCGCGCTGTTTGAAGGGCTGAAACAGGCCGGTATTCTGATCAAGAGTATGCATGGCGCTGACCCGTTGCTGGCCAACTGCGTGCGTATTACCGTTGGTACGACAGAAGAAAATGATGCGGTACTTACTGCGTTGAAGGAGTTGCTCGGATGACACGTACTGCGCGTATTGAGCGGAAAACGAATGAAACACAAATCACGCTGGAGCTGAATCTGGAAGGCACCGGCAAGGCGGAGCTGAATTCATCGATCCCGTTTCTGGATCATATGCTCGACCAGATCGCCCGTCATGGGCTGATCGACCTGAAGGTTGAGGCTAACGGTGATCGTGAAATCGATGATCATCACACGGTGGAAGATATCGGCATATGTCTGGGTGAAGCGCTGCGTCAGGCTGTGGGCGACAAGAAGGGTATTGTGCGTTATGGCCATGCCTATGTGCCGCTGGATGAGGCGCTATCGCGCGTGGTGCTCGATTTTTCCGGGCGCCCTGGTCTGGAATATCATATCGATTTCCCCAAGGAGACTGTCGGCGGCTTTGATATCGACCTGTTCAAGGAGTTTTTTCAGGCGGTAAGCAATCACGCACGTATTACGCTGCATATCGATAATCTGCGCGGCGGTAATAATCATCACATTATTGAAACAGTTTTCAAGGCATTTGGCCGGGCACTGCGTATGGCTATTGAAGCGGATCCGCGCCAGTCCGGTGTTCCAAGCACCAAGGGTGCGCTGTGAAGCATGTGAAAAATCAGGAGTCAGGAGTCAGGAGTAGAACAGGCATGGCTTGCGTTTTCCTCTTCCCCTCTCACGTCTCACTGGTCAACTCATGATTGGACTTATTAATTATGGTATGGGCAACCTGCACTCGGTGGCCAAGGCGCTGGAGAAGGCGGGCGGCAAGGTTGAACTGGTCAGCGATGCCGATGCACTGAGTCGGTATGACCGCATTGTGTTGCCCGGCGTTGGTGCCTTTCGCGACTGTGTCGGCGCATTGCAATCAACCGGCTTGGATCTCGCGCTGAAAGAGCGTCTGGCTGCGGGCACCCCTTTTCTCGGTATCTGCCTGGGTATGCAGGTGCTGATGGATATCTCGCATGAGTTCGGGCGCAACCGTGGTCTGGGTTTGATTCCCGGTGCTGTTAACCCGTTCCCTGCATCGCATCCGTCGCGCGGCTTTAAAATTCCGCATATGGGCTGGAATGATGTGATTCTATCCTCGCAGCAGGGGATTCATCCGGTGCTGGCACCGTTGGCAGGAGAGCAGGTCTATTATGTCCACTCATACTACTGCGCCCCTGAAAATCCCGAGCACCTGCTGGCTGCCTGCTCCTATGGCGATTATCCGTTCGCCGCTGCCGTCGGGCGTGATAATATCGTAGCCGTGCAGTTCCATCCTGAAAAATCCCAACGTGCAGGGCTTGCGATGCTGGCTGCATTTCTGCAATGGCATCCGTAACGCGTCAGTATTTAATGCGCAAAAGGGTATGACTGCAAAGGATTATTTTTCAGCCGGATGGGTGACAGAGCCGTTCTATCAGGGTCACAGGTGTAAAAATTCCACTTTTTACCTACTTGTCAGGGCGTCTCCTTGGAACGATTATACACCGCATCTCGGAACTCCAAGGAGGAGTATATATGAAAAAGATAATGATGATTACAGCAGCTGCTGCTATGGCAATGGGTGCAATGTCAGTCACCGCTTATGCGGGTGCTGAGGGTAAATGCAAGGCGTGTCATACCTTTACCGCAGCAAACAAAGTTGGCCCAGGTCTGGCCGGTGTAGTTGGCCGTGCGGCTGGTAAGCACGAAGGTTTCAAGTATAGCACAAGCCTCGGCGGCGCTAACTGGAACTGGGATGAAGCGCACCTGCGTGCATGGGTATGTAACTCCAAGGATGCAATCAAGGAATTCACCGGTGATGATCATGCCAAGACCAAGATGCCACCACAGAAGATTTGTGATGCAGCCAAACAGGATGAGCTGATTGCCTTCCTGAAGGCTCAGTGATTTATTACGGACAGTAAGAGCCGACGTTATCGTCGTCTTTGACTGCCGAAAAGCCCCCGCCAATGGCGGGGGCTTTTTTTTATTTTAACGCTTAAATCCGGACAATACTCCCTGATATTTGTGTTAGCAGACCGGTTCTCAGCTACAGCTTTCACGGCCCTGATCTGGCGGGATCAGTGACTCTCCGATATAGCCCATGTGCCATTGCGCTTCTGCCATACTTTGGCATAGCTCGTTTCACTCCTGCCATGAGCGGTGATGGTCTGCCGAAGCTCACGATATTCCCGGCCATTGTGATTAATGCCGATCTGCAGTACGGTAACAGAGCCGGATGCAAATCCGTCATGCCAGTAGTAGGTGTCGCCGACTGTAGCACTGGTGGCTCGTATCCATGCCTGTTCATGCATACGTTGTTGCTGCTCATCCAATTGATCGATAATGCTCAGGGTCAGTGCTGTGAAGGCCAGCCAGCGGAATGCATCATGGTCGCTATAGTAATATCCGAATCCGGGATAGCGATGACCGTATGTGCGATAGATGCGGATGCCCTGATAGTAACGGCTGCGTGCAACACGGTGATACGCGCGGGGAGTGGACCGTGGTCGCTCGATATGGATGGAGCGGTGCGTTTCGATATGGCGAGCAGGAGGCAGGATCACCCGCTTGTGCTGTTCAATCTGTACGCCTGTCCGGTGCGGATTCCGTTGCTCCACGCGTTGTTGACGCTGTTGTTCTACTCGCTTGGGTGCCCGCTGCTCGATTCGTGGGGTGGATTGCCTGTCAGTCCGCGGTGGAGTGTGCCGTTCAATGCCTTGCCGGGCATTGGCGGGTCTTTGCTCCCGTTGCTCTGCCTGCTGTTGTCGGTCAGCGCGATTCCCGTCGCCGCGTTCTGCAAGGGCCGGGGTGGTCGTGCCTGTAATCAGCGTAAGCAGGGCCAGTAGTGTAATCTTGCTGTTCATCATTGCCTCCTTTATGCGCATCTTTACGTTGACCATGCTCGCATGGTCTGCGTAAATGTGGGTGGTGAATGTGTAAAAAGAATGTAAACAGGGCGCTGATGGCGCAGAAGCACGTCGCGGGTGCAATCCATCGGCATTGTCTGCATTATTCGCTGCATGACAGCCAATACTCTTTTTGAACTTATTCCCGCCATCGATCTGAAGGGTGGCCACTGCGTGCGTCTGAAACAGGGGCGTATGGATGATGCTACCGATTACGGTGATGACCCGGCGGCCATGGCGCTGCACTGGCAGTCGCTGGGCGCACGTCGTATGCACGTTGTTGATCTGGATGGCGCATTTGCCGGCAAACCGGCCAATCGCGAAGCTATCCGCAGCATCTGTGCGGCGCTGACGATTCCTGTGCAACTCGGTGGTGGCCTGCGTGATCTGGCCATGATTGAGGGTACGCTGAACCTCGGTGTGCAGCGGGTGATTCTCGGCTCGGTAGCCATATCCAATCCGGCACTTGTGGATCAGGCGTGTGCGGCCTTCCCCGGACAGATCTGTGTCGGTATTGATGCCAAAGAAGGTATGGTGGCGGTGCATGGCTGGGACGATGTGACCGATGTCAGGGCAGTTGATCTTGCACGTCGCTTTGAAGATGCAGGCGTTGCAGCGATTATCTATACCGATATTGCGCGTGATGGCATGTTAACCGGTCCCAATATTGACGAAACGGCCAATCTTGCCCGTGCAGTCTCCATCCCGGTCATTGTCTCAGGTGGTGTGGCGAGTATGGCCGATGTCACTGCCTGTGCTGCGCATGTGGCCGATGGCATCTGTGGCGCGATTACCGGTCGCGCTATCTACGAGGGTACACTCGACTTTGCTGCTGCAATGAAGGCAACTGCCTGATGCTCTCCAAACGTATTATTCCCTGTCTGGATGTGGCGCACGGACGTGTGGTCAAGGGTGTCCAGTTTGTCGATATTATTGATGCGGGTGATCCGGTTGAAGCTGCGATCAAATATGATGAGCAGGGTGCCGATGAGCTGACCTTTCTCGATATCCGTGCCAGCCATGAAAGCCGCGGCACGCTTTACCATATGGTGACGGAAGTGGCCGAGCATGTCTTTATGCCGCTTACCGTTGGCGGTGGCGTCAAGGCACTGGCGGATATTGAGGGCTTGCTGCGTGCCGGTGCCGACAAGGTATCGATCAATACGGCCGCTATTGTGACGCCGGAGCTGGTCAGGGATGCGGCCGAGCGCTTTGGATCATCAACCATTGTTGTGGCTATTGATGCCAAGCGGGTCGACAGTCATTGGGAGTGCTTTACTCACGGCGGCAGAAAACCGACCGGCATCAATGCCGTCGAATGGGCGACGCGGATGTCCGACTACGGCGCCGGTGAAATACTGTTGACCAGTATGGATGCCGATGGCACCAAGAACGGTTATGACATTCCGTTGACACGTGCCGTGGCCGATGCGGTGACTGCCAATGTGGTGGCGTCCGGTGGTGTCGGTACACTGGAGCATATGGCTGAGGGATTGAAGGCGGGCGGGGCTGATGCAGTGTTGGCAGCATCTATTTTCCATTTTGGCACCTATACCATCCATCAAACCAAGACATTTCTGGCTGCTCAGGGTATTCCGGTGCGTCTGTAAGATGCGCACTCATCACGCTTTACGTCTCACGTCTCACAGCCTCTAATCATGGAATGGGCGCAGCAGTTTGTTGAACAGTATGGCTACTGGGCTGTGTTTGCCTGGACCTTTATCGAGGGTGAATCGGTATTCATTGCTGCGGCTGCTCTGGCTGCTGCCGGGCTGCTGACCCCGTGGAAGGTGATTGCCGTAGCGGCTGTTGGCGCCTATGTCGGCCACCTCGTCTTTTTTGCGCTGGGTCGCTGGCGCGGCATGGCGATTATCAATGCGCTACCGTTTTTGAAGCGTCATTACCAGAAGGCCAATGCGGTGCTGGATCGCTATGCTCACTGGTCTATCTTCATCTTTCAGTACTTGTACGGTACCCGTATGGTGGCGGCGATTCTGTTCGGCTGCTCCACCATCGGCTTTGTTCGTTTCGCTCTGTTGCAGGTAGTTAACTGCCTGAGCTGGGCGCTGATTATCTATGCTATCGGCCATCTGCTGGGCATGGCCGGTGTGGCTATTCTGCACCGCTTCGGTCTGATCGGTTTGCTTGTGGTTGTGCTGGTAGCTGCGGCTATCGGCGGCTGGCTCTATCTGCGCTACGGCCATCATCACGTGCGCAGGCACTGGCAGCAGAGGGCCGTGGAACCGGGCAATACCGATGATAAGAGGCAACACGACGAACACTGACAGTTTAGGTGGCGTCGGCTATACTCAGGAGCAGTATAGAGGTTGCCATGTCTGTTCGTCCTGCTGCTGTTGCCGGTTTGTTCTACCCTGCTGATCGGGCGGAATTGCGCAGTGCGATTGCCAACGAACTGGGTAGTGCAGCATATTGCGGTTGCTATCCGAAAGCGCTGATTGTGCCCCATGCCGGTTATATCTATTCAGCCCCGACTGCCGCCTGTGCTTATGCGGCGTTGAAAAACGCTCCTGTTTCCCGTGTTATTCTTGTCGGGCCGGGCCACCGGGTCGCCTTTCATGGTGTTGCTGTCGCTTCATCTTCAGCCTTCCGCACGCCGTTAGGCGATGTGCCGCTTGCCGTCGATGTGCCGGAGCTTGCCAGTCGCTTTGATTGTGTCTGCGTTCATGATAGCGCGCATGCCATGGAGCACTCACTGGAGGTGCAGTTACCATTTTTGCAGATGGTGCTGGGCTCATTTGAGCTGCTGCCGCTCTGTGTCGGTGCAGTCGAGGCATCCGAACTTGCGGCGGTGCTCGAATCACTGCGCGGCGATCAACAGACCCTGTTTGTGATCAGCTCCGATCTGTCTCACTATCATCCCTATGAACAGGCGCGGATACTGGATCATGCAACGATCGGCCATATTCTTGCCGGCCGTGCTGTGGATCATGAGCAGGCCTGTGGTGCAACCGGCATCAATGCGATGGGGATGGTTGCGCAGCAACATGGGATGCGGGCGCGCCTGCTCGACTATCGCAATTCCGGCGACACGGCTGGCGACCATGATCGTGTGGTCGGTTATGCCTCACTGGTATATGAGGCGGGTGACAGCGATGGATGACAAAGGACGCGCCCTTCTCGCACTGGCCCGTGCCGCCATCGCTTCCCGTTTGGGACTGGATGGCGCAAAGCCTGAAACCACATCATACATGCATGAGCAGGCCGCAAGCTTTGTGACGATACACAAGCATGGCGCCCTGCGCGGCTGCATCGGCACACTTGAGCCATACCGGCCACTGGCTGCGGATGTGGAGGGCAATGCAATGGCTGCCGCCTTCGAGGATCCGCGTTTCCCTCCGCTGACGCGGCAGGAGTTTCCACTCATCGCTATTGAACTGTCGGTGCTCTCGCCACTGCAGGTGATGCCTGTGCGTGATGAGGCGGATGCGCTTTCCCGTCTCAGGCCGGGGGTTGACGGGGTGGTGCTGCGTTTCGGCATGAACAGGGCAACATTTTTGCCACAGGTCTGGGAGCAGTTGCCAGACCCTGCCCAATTTATGGCTCACCTGAAGATGAAAGCCGGGCTGCCGGCCACCTTCTGGGATCCGGGTATCGAGATCTGTCGTTATCAGGTGAGCAAGTATTACGAACAGGAGAAAAGCAGGGAGTAAGCCATGACGGATGAACATTTTCCGGCCAGATACTGGCATATGCTGGATGACGGGCGCATGCAGTGCGACCTCTGCCCGCGCGACTGCCGCTTGCATGATGAGCAGCGCGGACTCTGTTTTGTACGCAAGCGGGAAGGTGAGCAGATGGTGCTGACTACCTATGGGCGCTCATCCGGTTTCTGTATCGACCCGATTGAGAAAAAGCCGCTGAATCATTTTTATCCCGGTTCCAGTGTACTCTCGTTCGGTACGGCCGGTTGCAATCTGGCTTGCCGCTTCTGCCAGAACTGGGATATCTCCAGATCGCGGGAGTTTGACCGCCTGTGTGATGAGGCGACGCCGGACGGGATCGCCAGAGCTGCGCTGCAGGCAGGCTGCAAGAGCGTTGCATTTACCTATAATGATCCGGTTATTTTTCTGGAGTATGCGGTGGATGTTGCCAGAGCGTGTCATGCGCGGGATATCAGTACTGTGGCGGTAACGGCCGGTTATATCCATCCGGAAGCGGCAGTGGAGTTCTTTGCCCATATGGATGCGGTCAATGTTGATCTGAAAGCCTTTTCAGGGGATTTTTATCACCGTCTGTGCGCCGGTCAGATGCAACCGGTGCTCGATACGCTGCTCTATCTGAAGCGGGAGACGGATGTCTGGTTTGAAATTACCAACCTGCTGATTCCGGGTGAAAATGATGACGATACAGAGCTGGCTGCCATGTGTGAGTGGATTGCGGGGCGGCTGGGGCCGGATGTGCCGCTACATTTTTCCGCCTTTCATCCCGACTGGAAAATGCTGGCTACGCCGGCTACACCGTCGTCGACACTGCATCGGGCCAGGCAGATCGCTCTTGCGGCAGGTATGCGCCATGTTTATACCGGAAATGTGCAGGACATTGAAGGCGGCACAACATTTTGCCCCGGCTGCAAGCGAGCGCTAATCGTTCGCGACTGGTATGATATTCTGGATTATCAGTTAAGGCCCGATGGTTGTTGTCCGCATTGCCATACGCCGATAGCCGGCCGGTTCGGGCTCTTTCATGGCGCATTTGGTGCCCGCCCCATGCCACTACGCCTGCACGACTGACTCCCCAGCCCGACTTCGTCCTGCAGCAGATAGACTATGCTGCAGTTGCGGGCTGCCAACAGGTGGGGTGAGTACCTCTTACGGGAAACCTGTAGCAAGGCCGTAGGATGAATGCAGGTCGATTGACAGGTGTTGCCACAACACAACAGATTATCATGCCTGTGCGCGGGGCGGGTTCTGTTTGTCATCGAACTGGCATGATTATTTCTTATTGAGGCTATGATGTTATCAGAGCAGGCGCAAGCAGATCGATATGACGGCAATAAAGTGAAGCGGTGGCTGTTTGTGCTACTCATGCTCGCCTCCGGTTTTGCCGGCATCTCTTACGAAATCCTGTACGGTCGTATGTTGGGCAATCTGATTGGCGATCAGTTTATTGTTTCGGCAGCTATTCTGATTACCTTTCTGCTCGGCATTGCCATCGGCTCGCGCTACGCATGGCGACTGTGGGCCAGTCTGTGGCTCATTGAAGCGGTGATCGGCATTTACGGTGCAGGTTTTGCTTTTGGCACGGATGCACTGGCGTGGTTGTTCTATGCCAGTCTGCCGGTGCTGCCGGCCGGCTTGAGCGGTACGGTCATTGCCTGCATTGTACTGTTGCTGCTGCCGGCTTTTCTGATTGGTTGCAGTGTGCCGCTGTTTGCCGGTTATATGTCCCGTCTCTCCGGCTCATCTTCATTCTCCGGTGTTTATGGCGTGTATAATATCGGTGCTGCATTGACGGCGATTCTGATCGAGTTTGCGCTGCTGCGCTGGTTTGGCATTCGCGGGGCAGTGATGGTTTTTGTCGCTATCAATCTGCTGATCGCACTGCTGCTGCGCGTTGCATATCCTTCGTTACGTCGTGATCCGCCTCCGGTGCAGTACGATACGCGTGCGTTTCCCGGTTGGCAGGCACTGATTCCGGTCAGTATGGCTTCGGCCGTATTCCAGCTGTTTATGATCAAGCTGGCAGAGATGATTATGGGCCCGTTCCGGGAGTCCTTTGCGCTGGTCTTGTCGATTGTACTACTCGGTATTGCCATCGGCTCGTTGCTGGTGCGCCGATACAGGCTCTCATTTCAGACTGTGCTGATGCTGGCGCTGGCCGGTCTGTTGTTTCTGCTGGCTGCTCTGGCACCGCTTGCCGCTATCTATGCTTCACTGTATGCGGCGGCAGCGGAGAGCTACCTGACACTGCTGTTGTTAAAATGGCTGTGTCTGTTGCTGTTGATGGGGTTGCCCTGTATTGCCTTCGGTGCAACGGTGCCAGCCATGCTGGGCGAACAGGCGCCGGATGATGTGAGCAGGGATTCCGGGCGCTTACTCTATCTGGCATCGATGGGTAATGTGGCTGGCTTTCTGTTGATGGTGTTTGTTCTGCATCGCTACCTCGATTACGGCGTACAGCTTCTGGCGGCAGGATTTCTCGTTGCCATTGCACTGCTGATGTATCGCCCATGCCGACCTCGGCAGCTGATTGCTTCAGCCACGCTGCTGCTGGTGAGTGTCGGAGCGTGGGCAGCACTATGGGATGAGGGGCTTCTGTATGTCAGTTATACCAATTTCCATGCGGCTGAAAGCCTGCAAAAGGCGCGTCAGGCGACGGTAAGAACTGCAGCATACAAGGGTTATCAGGATGTGTTCGCCATTAATGAGGTCAATGGCAATCCGTACTTTTTTATCAACGGCTATAACAGTATTCCACTAAACAACCCGTCGGAAAAGGTAGTGGGCTCACTGGCCTCAATTTTTGCAGCACAGACCGATCAGGCACTGGTGCTGGGGCTGGGTAGCGGGGCAACCGCATCGGTGGTGGGGCAGCTGTTCGCACATACCGATGTGGTCGAAATTAACCCGGTAGTCAGGGAAAATCTGTTTCGCATGAAACGGTGGAATTTCGATATCGAATCCAATCCGGCAGTAAATATTGTCGTCGATGATGCCATTCATTACACGCGTATGTCGGACAAGCAGTATGATCTGATTCTCAATACGGTGACAACCCCGCTCTATTTCAGCTCATCCAAGCTGTATACCAGCGACTTCTTCAGCGTGGTGAAGCAGCGATTGAAACCGGACGGCCTCTATGTGACATGGATGGATGCACGTGTGGGAGACCGTGGTGTGGATATTATCCTCAATACTGTGGCCGAACATTTTCGGCATTGTGCATTGCTGTACATCAAATCCTCATACTTTCTGCTGCTCTGCTCGGACCAGCCTGTTAGCGAGCATCTGCTACCCGGCTTGCAAAAAGGGCAGCCGGTGTACGACAACCTGCTGGCTGTGCACGGTATTCCGGCAGAGTGGCTGCCTTACCAGTTGCTAACCACAGATGCGCTGAGTCTGGCCGCCGAGCGCGATCTGCCATTGAACCGGGCGGATTATCCGGCGCTTGAATTTGAAATGGCCCGCCTGCGTGAACGTGGTATCCCGGCATTTAAATCCCGTCTGCGCCAACGTATGAATACGGATGAGATCCGGCAGGCATTGGTTGCGCCATCGCCATGGTTTCCCGCTGATCTGGTCTGGCACACGAAGACCCGCCTGAATAATTCATCACTGACTCGTCGCTGGCAGCAACTGGCTACCGCGGGTGCGGATGACTTCGACAAGCGCTATGCCGGTGCCCAGCTGCATTACGCTCTGGCGCTACGTGATGCACGGGCCAATCCCGGCGTACTGCACCGATTCGGTTTTTTACTGATGGGTGAAAAACAGTATGCGGCAGCGATTAGCGTGTTTCAGTATCTGTTGAAACAGGATCCCGGTCATCGTTATACAGCGTTTAATCTGGCGGCTTGCTATGAATATAGCCACGATCTGCCGGCGGCACTGCACTATTATGCAGAGGCTGGAAAGCTTGAACCGGATGATGCGGATGTACCGTTCCGGATCGGGCGAGTGTATGTGAAACTCGGTCGTTTTGAAGAGGCTCTGGGAGCATTGGATCAAGCGCTCGCGCAGATGGGGGCGCTTGGCCGGCCTGTGGTATATCGCTATATTGCCAGGGCTTATGACGGATTGGGCAGGATAGAGGCAGCTGAGCAAGCCAGGCGCATGGCAGGTGGTGACTGATATGCTTGTATGCGGATAATATTTTCTGCTGCACCAGAGCAAGCAATCTGGCAGGGTGGCTTGATCCTTGCTTGACTGGATGGATGGTTCGGTCAAGCGTGGCACAGTGTGTCGCTGTTGGCATCATTGTGAGTCAACAAACTTGACATTAATTCTTCTGGCAAGGTAACTTGCACTGTTTTTTGTCAGCAATGCTTAAGGAGTGGAGGGTAAGTGGCGCTTTTCTCAAAAAAGTCTGAAGGCATGGTGGGGGTCGATATCAGTTCGACCGGCATTAAACTGGTGGAACTTGCCCGCAGCCGGTCCGGCTTTGAACTGGTTGCAATGGCGATGATTCCGTTGCCGCGTGATGCCATTGTGGAAAACACAATTATTGACTCTACCGCAGTAACACAGGCTCTGGTTGAGGCTGTTGAACAGGCCCGCCCGGGCAGCAGGAACGTGGCTTTGGCCGTGTCAGGTAATGCCGTAATTATAAAAACGATTACAGTACCTGCGATCACGGAGTTTGAGCTGGAGCCGCAGATTGAATTTGAGGCAGATCAGCATGTGCCTTACGATATTGATGATGTGTTTCTCGATTTTCATATTCAGGGCTTGAATGCTGAAGAGCCGGAAAAGATGGATGTTGTCCTCGTGGCGTGTAAACGCGAAGTGGTGGAGGATTACCAGCTGGTTCTGAGTAAGGCCGGTTTGCATGTAAAATGCATGGACTGTGCGGTTTTTGCCCTGGAAAATGCTGCAGAGATTACCGATGAACATGAGCCGGCTATTGTTGGCGATGATACCCCACCTGATGAAGATGCCGAAGTACATGCGCTGGTTAATATCGGTGCCAACATGATGAATATCAATGTCCTGATCAATGGACGTATGGCCTTTGTGCGCGATCAGTTCTTCGGCGGTCAGAACCTGACAGAAGAGATTCAGAAGGAGCACGGTCTGAGTTATCAGGAGGCTGAGGCTTTGAAGCTGGAACGCTTCTCGGATATTAGCCCTGAAGCGTTAGAGCGTTTTTATAGTGGTCTGACTTCCGAGCTGGTGCGCTCACTGGATTTCTACTCTGCCAGCAAGGCAGAGTTTCCGGTGCGTAAGCTCTATATTTCTGGTGGCAGCGCACTGATCCCGAACATTGCCACGGAGCTGGAACAGCGCCTGGGTATTGATAGTATAGTGCTTAACCCTATGAAGAATATCAAGGTGGCCGGACGCAAGTTTGATGTTGAGCAGCTGCAGCGCATTGGTCCGATGCTGATGGTGCCGATCGGGCTGGCTCTACGGAATTTTGACGCATGATTCGTATTAATCTTATCCCCTACCGTACTGAGCGTCGCCAGTATCAGATAGCACAGCATCTGACCGTTGTTTTTGGTGTGATTATTGCCGCCTCTCTGCTTGTGCTGGGCGTACATACATTCGCATCCTTGCAGCTGGCAGACCTGAAAGAGGAGACGATGCTGTTACAGAAGCAGAATCAGGATCTGAAACAGAAAATCGGTAAAATTGAAAACCTCGATCATCTGCGCGCCGATGTGGAGCGAAAACTCAAAATCGTTGACCGTTTGCAGGAGGGACGTTTTCACTCACTGAAGACGCTGAATGAGATCGCCGCAGTGATACCTGAAAATGTCTGGCTGGATAATATCAGCGATCAGGGCGGCAGTCTGGTGTTGACGGGGCTGGCCGAAAGCAACAAGGCTGTGGCTATTTTTATGCGCAAGCTGGACCAGTCGCTGATGTTCTCCGATGTCCGTCTGGATGTGATATCGCGGGTGATGGTTAATGGTCTGCCAGTGCGTAAATTCAGTCTGAAACTGACCCGCAAGGTAGAACCGGCGGTGGCTTCCTGATGTTTGATTCCGTGAAGCAGTCCATGTACGAATCGTTCAGGCCAATGTTGCCACTGCCACTATGGCAGAAGTTGTTGGCTCTTGCTATCGCTTTTATGGTGATTGTAGGGGTCTATTTTTCACTGGGGTGGTCGCCATTGCAGCTGGAGATTGAGCAGCAGCAAGCGCAAACGAAGGTGCAGCAACTCAAGTTGATCAAGAATCAACGCCTTGCCCATAACCTGCCGCGCAAACAACGTGAATATGCAGAACTCGAGAAACAACTGAAGGTGGCGCTGAATATGCTGCCCAAAAAGTCGCAAATCCCGGATCTGCTGGAGAGCGTCTCCTGGGCAGGCAAGGATTCCGGTCTGGAGTTTTCAAGCTTCAAGCCGGGAGGGGAAGTGACCCGTCAGATTTATGCCGAGGTGCCTGTTACCTTTAATATATCGGGCAGTTTTCGTCAGTTGCTGACCTTTCTGAAGCGGGTAGGTGAAATGCCGCGTATTGTCGATGTGAATCATTTGAAGTTGAGTGTGGATAGGAATGGTACAGACCTGTCTGTTTCGGGACAGGCCGTAACATACAGATTTATTGAGGAACAGCCTGAGAAGACACGTGCGGGCGGGCGGCGGTAATGGCTGACGTTCGGGGCCGGGAGACAGGAATGGGAATGAAAACAGGATGCCGGTATTTTTGCGGTGCCATGATCACGATGTTTGTATGCCTGCTGGCTCCGGCCGCGCAGGCGGCGACCATTGAGGCGATGAATCTGCTGGCGGAGGGATCCAAACAGAGCCTGCGTATTTCTATGGATGAGCCGGTTACCTATCAGGTATTCAATCTTGATGGGCCTGCCCGACTGGTGCTGCAGTTTCCGGACACCACGCTGGCCAAGGGCATTGTGTCCTTAAAAGGTGACGGTGGTGTAGAGCAGATTACACCCGTGCAGGATGGTGAAGACGTACGCGTTGAAGTGGGCATGGCTGCCGGCACTACTTACGATATAGTCGAGAAAGGTAATGATCTGCTGTTGTCGTTTGTGGCAAAAGCCGCGCAGCAGGCGCCCGTTACAGGCGCTGTGGTGCAGGATATTCTGGTGCGTGATCTGGGCAAGACCACCGAGCTGGTACTTCGCGGGCAGCACATGGATGTCAATCACAATGCGTTGATCAGCAATGAAGGCGAGACGATGGTGCTGGACTTGTGGGGTGGCAAATCCGACCTGCCGAAGGAGTACTACACCTACACCTCCCAGCGCTTGAATGATGTTACGATTGGTTCGGCCGAGGGGCGCTTGCGTCTGGTGGTAAGCTTGCGTGCTGGCGCTGCGGCAAGCCATCAGATTGATGCGAGCGGCAACGAGATGATTATTCGTTTCGGTGCGGTGGCGACCAAGCCACAAAGTGGCATGGTGGTTGAGGCAGTTGAATTCCAGCCGGATGACAGGATAGTCCATCTGGTGATACGCACCGATGACACTGATCCGGTGATGAACCTGCAGGAAGAGGATGGTAAGGTGATTCTTGATCTGAAGCAGACGCGATTGGCTGCGGGTCAGCAGCGTACTCAGGATGTGCGCGCATTTCCCGGTCCGGTTGAACAGATTGACAGTTATACTGTCGGCAAGGATGTGCGTATTGTAGCTCGTCTGCGTCAGAAATCCGTGGTTACCTCCTATCAGAGCGGCAATGTGTTGACCATAACCATGAAACCGCAGGATATGGTGGC
Source organism: Zetaproteobacteria bacterium CG_4_9_14_3_um_filter_54_145 (assembly GCA_002791575.1). Taxonomy (GTDB): domain Bacteria; phylum Pseudomonadota; class Zetaproteobacteria; order Mariprofundales; family Mariprofundaceae; genus Mariprofundus. Next base: position 49,702 of record PFXI01000067.1, read on the forward strand.
AGTGGCACAGGCCGACGATGAAGTGGTGAAAAACGAAAAAGTGTACAGCGGCCAGAAGGTGACCTTCAATTACAAGGATATTGATATCCGTAATGCGCTGAACCTGATCGCGGAGATGAGTGATTTTAATATCATCATGTCCGATGATGTGAAGGGTGTTTTGACCATGCGTCTGGTGGATGTGCCTTGGGATCAGGCGCTGGATTTGATTTTGTCGGCGCGCGGCCTGGGCAAGGAGCAGAATGGCAATGTAGTACGCATTGCACCGCTGTCAGTATTGAAAGACGATGCAAGTGCGCGAAAGGTTGCTATGCAAAGTGTGGAAGATATTGCGCCACTGGAGACCGAGTTTATCACCCTGGGTTATGCATCGGTGAATGATGTGAATACAATCCTGAAAGGTGGCTCGGTTAAGACCTCATTGACCAACTCCACGTCTGCTGCCGATGGTACGGTTGGCCAGAGTGTAGCCAGCTCCAGCGAACTGAAGCTGCTGTCTCCCCGCGGAGTGATTATGCTTGATGAGCGCAGCAACACGATGATTGTTACCGACACACGCGAGCGTCTGGTCAACATCAAGCGACTGATTGCTGTGATCGACAAGCCGATGCAGCAGGTAATGGTTGAAGCGCGTATTGTCGAGGCGACAGATACATTTTCCCGTGATCTGGGTGTGAAGTGGGGCGGTACTCTGAATAGTAACGGTGGTGGCTACACGCACACGGTTAACGGTGCGGCGGTGGGCACGAACGTTGTGGATCTGGGAGCGGCGGTGGCAGCCGGCTCAGGTGGCGCGATTGGCTATACGCTGGGTACACTAAATAATGCCTTAAGTCTCAACCTGGAACTCTCCGCCGCGGAAACAGAAGGGCGGGCCAAGGTGATCTCCAGCCCGCGTATTTTCACCAGTAATTTACACAAGGCCTTTATCAAGGATATTCAACAGGTTGCGTTTGATGTTACTTCAACGGCCAATGGTGTGACAACAATTACACCATCTTTTATTCCGGCAGAACTGTCGCTGGAAGTGACCCCGCAGATTACCGCTGACAAAAGAATTATTCTGCAATTGGTGGTGAACAAGGGTACGCCTGTAAGAAATGCTGCCGGTACGGCTACGGCCATCAACACAAAAAGTGTGGAGACCAAGCTGTTGATCAAGGATGGCGAGACGATAGTGTTGGGCGGTATCTATTCGCAGACTACCAGTGATACAGACAATGGTGTGCCGGGTTTGAGAAATATTCCGATTCTTGGCAACCTCTTTAAGCGCAAGCAGAAAACAAATGATCGCAGTGAGCTACTCATTTTCATCACCCCTACAGTGATTGATGAAGGGCCACGGCGGGACTTATGACACTGTTTCAGCACTGTGTGCAGTCGTAATATAGTTAAACAGTGGTTGACAGAAAAATACGAGGCGTTATGTTTGCGCGCCTCATAAACAGGTGCAGTCAGTGGGCTGCTAGGAGATATACAACGTGGCAAATCATGCATCCGCACTCAAACGTGCCCGCCAGGATCAAAAGAAACGCTTTCAGAACCGCGCTCAGAAGTCGGCTATGCGTACAGCCGTCAAAGAGGTGTTGGTTGCTGTAGAGGCAGGAGATAAAGACGCTGCAGCAGTAGCGTTGACGAAAGCAACTTCATTGCTCGACCGTGCCGGCCGCAAGCGCCAGATGCATCCGAGCCAGGCTTCCCGTCGCGTTTCCCGCCTGAACGCACATGTTAAGGCTATTGCCTAACACTGCTGCTTATCAGTTTGTAGAGCCCGCCCGAAACGGCGGGCTCTTTTGTTTTCTGTCGATGTGATAAAAGAGCATTTGGCGCAGGCGACAGAGCGTAGGCAGAGAAAGGACTCATAGTCATCTTATAAGGCAATCCGCCACCTGTTTACATCCGGCAGGCGACGGTAGAGAAAAGAGCCACAGACGAATAACCCCAATTTCTGGTTTATGCTGTGCGCGCTCTGTTTTCTGCGGCAAAAGCCGTTTCGGCCTTACAGATTAAGGTTTTTTTCATCTTACGGTCCTACTATCCTGTCGCGTGACTACGACGCGACCCGCATGGAGAGCTTGTGCCAGATAAAATCCGTGAAATTCCTTATAACTATACATCCTATTCCGATCGGGAAGTGGTGATTCGCTTTCTTGGTGAAGATACCTGGGATGATTTGAACGTGCTGCGTGCGCAGCGCCGTACGGGCCGATCGGCCCGAATGCTGTTTGAAATTCTCGGTGACCTGTGGATTGTTGAACGCAACCCCTTCCTGCGCAATGACCTGCTGGAAAATCCCAAGCGCAGAAAGCTTATGCATCGTCGCCATTATGACCGGCTCAAACGCATCCAGGCAGGTGCTGAAGACAATCCGCGTGCGACCAAAGTGGCAGCGTGCACCAGCAGGCTGCTGGAGGAGTTTTACATCTGGTTTGATGAGGAGCCGGGCAAGCGGGCACGCTCGCGTAAGGCCCTCTCCCGATATACCCATGTCAACAATGTCCATTTCGATGCTTTTACGCTGACTCACCATGCAACCGATGCGACAGATTGGCGTCATCATGCGCCGTTCTGTGTGCTTACACCGGACAGCATTGATGAACTGCCCGGACTGGTGAAGGCAGTCGCCGAACTGGATCTGGTGGTCATTCCTCGCGGTGGCGGCACAGGCCTGTGCGGCGGCTCGGTGCCACTATCGAATAATGCCGTGATGATCAATGTAGAGAAGCTGGATCAGATTGGCAGTGTGGTTAATCAGGATGTCGGCAGCAAGGGTGTGGTGGCCACGATCAGTGCCGGCGCAGGTGCTGTGACCGGCAAGGTGATGGAAGCCTCCAAGCCCGGCGTGTTTGCAACCGATCCGACCAGCCTGTGGGCCTGCACCATCGGTGGTAATGTAGCCTCCAATGCCGGCGGTAAGCATGCGGTGATCTGGGGGACTTGTATCGATAACCTGTTATCGTGGAAGATGGTCACACCGGATGGCAACTGGCTGCTGGTGGAACGTGTAAACCACAGTATGGGTAAAATTCACGAAGAGGCGGAGGTCACCTTCCGCCTGACACGCACCAACGCGGAATCCGGTGAACAGATCAGTGTGGAGATGCTGGTTCTGCCGGGTTCGGTGTTCCGCAAGGAGGGGTTGGGCAAGGATGTGACCCGCAAGGCGCTCGGTGGTCTGCCGGGTGTACAGAAAGAGGGTACTGACGGACTGATTGCCGAAGCGACATTTATCCTGCATCGCTCGTTCGATGTCACCCGTACCGTCTGCTGTGAGTTTTTCGGTCAGGAGTTGAGCAAAGCCACGCATGCGATGGTCCACATCAAGGAGCATGTGGATGCATTCGAGGGTGCACACCTTGAGGGTCTGGAACATTTCGATTCTAAATACGTCAAGGCTATCGAATATATATCCAAGTCCACACGCGGGGAGACGCCGCGGGTTGTGCTGCTGATTGATGTCTCCGGTGATGATGAACGCGCGGTAGGCAAGGCCTGCGCCGATATCTGCCGTCTGGCCTCACAGGGTGACGGCGAAGGCTTTGTCGCCACCACGACGGCTGATCGTGGCCGTTTCTGGGGTGATCGTGGCCGCATGGCGGCTATCGCCAAGCATACGCGCGCATTCAAGCTGAATGAGGATGTGGTGATCCCTCTGCCTCGCCTCTCTGAATACAATGATTTTGTTGAACACCTGAATGTGGAAAATTCCATCAGCAACAAGATTGAAATTCTCAACACCACCGCAGCATACCTGAAGAAGACGATGGAGCGCATTGGCGGTAACCGGCTGGATCAGCAGGGGCTTGGTATTGAGGATGATGCGTTCCTGCGTGACAAGCTGAGCAAGGGACTGGAGCTGGTAGAGCGGGTTTGCGAGAACTGGCGTCACCTGCTCAAGTCGCTGGATGCACCGTGCAGAGAGTCGGAATACCTGTTGCATGATATCAAATACAAACGCAGTGAGTCACTGTTCCGGGTGATTCAGCGCGGCGGCATGCGCATCTCCTGGCGCCGTGAGGTGGAGACGCAGCTGCTGGATTTGCTGCGTGGTCATGAATCATTGATTGAGGGTATCAAGCAGTGCCACAAGAGGGCGCTGTCCAGCCGCATTGTTATCGCCACCCATATGCATGCCGGTGACGGTAATGTGCATACCAATATACCGGTTAACTCCAACGATTATGCGATGATGAAGAAAGCACACCGCATGGTTGAGAAGGTGATGGCCAAGGCTGTGGAACTGGGTGGTGTCATCTCCGGTGAACACGGCATCGGCATTACCAAGCTGGCATTTATGGAACCGGAGGTGCTGGTCGAAATGGCTGATTATCTCAATCGCCATGATCCCGATGCGCTGTTTAACCGTGGCAAACTGATGCCGGGTACCGATCTGCAACTGAGTTATACACCCAGTTTCAACCTGCTGGAGATGGAGTCGATGATTCTGGAGGCGGCCGATCTGACTGATCTGTCTGAATCAATCTCGCCGTGTCTGCGTTGCGGCAAGTGCAAACCGGTGTGCAATACACACTTTCCGCGTGCCAATATGCTCTATTCGCCGCGCAACAAGATTCAGGCAACCGGTGCCATCATCGAAGCATTCCTGTATGAGGCACAGACCGGTTCCGGTATCTCATTCGAACAGTTCGAAGGCCTGCATGATGTGGCCGATCACTGCACGATCTGTCACAAATGCGAATCACCCTGCCCGGTCAATATTGATTTCGGCGATGTGACGGAAAATCTGCGTGCGCTGCTCAAGGACAAGGGGCAGTCGCGCTTTAATATAGGCACAAAGCTATCGATGATGTTCCTGCTGGTGCAAGACCCGCGCGCCGTACATCTGATGCGTGAAGTGGTGATTCGCTGGGGTTATGCAGGGCACCGCCTGCTCAATAAACTGGCAAAGCTGACCGGTCTAGTGCGTGATAAGCCGGCTGCCAAACGCAACCTGGATGGGGTGCAGGCGCAGTTGATCAACTTTATCGAGCGGCCATTGCCATCGTTGCAGTTGGGTACAGCGCGTCAGAAGCTGGGGCTGGAGTCACGTGATCCCAACATGATTCCGATCCTGCGTGACCCGGCTAAGGCCAATGGGCGGGCGGTATTCTACTTCCCCGGTTGTGGTTCCGAGCGGCTGTTTTCCCAAGTGGGGCTTGCGACACAAGCGATGCTCTATGAGCTGGGCGTCAATGTGGTGCTGCCGCCGACCTACCTCTGCTGTGGCTATCCATCGACAGCCGGTGGCGATCATGCCAAGGGTGATCAGATTACCTACGATAACCGGGTACTGTTTCACCGTATTCGCAATGCGCTCTCCTATCTCGATTTTGAGGCGGTGATCGTTTCCTGCGGTACATGCTACGATCAGTTGACCCGTTATGAGCTGGAGCAGGTCTTTCCCGGAGCCCCTCTGATTGATATCCATGAGTATCTGATGGAGCAGGGGGTCAAGGCAGAGGGTGTGACCGGCGTGGAGTATATGTATCACGTACCATGTCATTCGCCATTGAAACGGCACGGTACACAAGCCGCTATCGGTTCGCTGCTGGGATCTGATGCGGTGAAATCGGAAGAGTGTTGCGGTGAGGCCGGTACACTGGCTGTGGCGCATCCGGCGATAGCAGGCAAGATCCGTATGCGCAAGGAAGAGCAGATGCAGATAGCCAAGGATAAGCTGGCGGGTGAAGCGCCGCAGAAGATTCTGACCTCCTGTCCATCCTGTCTGCAGGGTTTGTCTCGTCTGGAAGGTGAGACAGAGGTTGAGGCCGATTACATCGTCGTGGAGCTGGCCCGTCATCTGTATGGTGAGGATTGGCAGCAGCAGTTTATCAGCAAGGTAAAAGCGGGTGGCACCGAGCGGGTGTTAATGTAAGCATGATAGTTCGGCGCTTTATCCTGCTGTTTGCCGTGTTGATGATGAATGCCTGTGCCTCATCACCGCCGAAACATCTGGATGACGGCTGCTCGATTTTCCGGGAAAAAGATGACTGGTATGAATATGCCAATGATTCATTCAAACACTGGGGTGTACCGGTGCATGTACAGCTGGCCATCATCCATCAGGAGTCCCGCTTCAGGCAAAAAGCGCAAGCGCCGGATGATACGCTGCTGGGCTTTATACCGTGGGGACAGGTATCGAGTGCCTATGGTTATGCGCAGGTGCTCGACGGCACATGGGCAACCTATATACGTGCAACCGGAAACAGCGGCGCTGACCGCGATGATTTTGAAGATATCACCGATTTTATCGGCTGGTACGGTTATACATCGCACAAAAGACTGGGCATCTCCAAGTGGGATGCCTACAACCAGTATCTGGCCTATCACGAAGGGCAGGGCGGCTGGCAGCGCAAGACCTACAATAAAAAAACATGGCTGATCAAGGTGGCGCGCAAGGTGGATCGGCGGGCGAAGATGTACCGCGCTCAGCTGGCCCGTTGCAAGGATGAGTTGAACAGCGGCTGGAGTTTGTGGCCCTTCTGAAAACAAGCTTTCATGGTAATAGTACTTGGTCTATCACACGCCGGGAGTGTACCGGTGCTTGCTTCTGCAGTGCAAAGGTCTGAATAGTTCTTTATTGGTTGGCGAAGACCTTTTTCAGGATGCTGGTCGTGCGTGCAACCGGATTGTGACGGATTGCGGCTTCCTCGCTGGCCATGTAGTGGAAAATGCCCTGCAGGCCAAGATCAAGCACATGCCCGGTCAGGTTGGCTTTGACATCCGGTACGAACGGCAGCGACTGGTACTGGCCCATGACTGAATCGTAGGCCTGTACCGCACCGGCCTCATTCAGGGCCTGCTGCACAACCGGTTTCATTTCGTCGGACAGTGGCTTACTCATCTTGCCCTTGAAGTATTGTGTGGCGGCATCATTCGGGCCACTGAGAATCTGCCGTGCATCATTGATGGTCATGGCTTTGATGGCATCACCGAAGATGCGTTTGGCTTTTGGCGTGGCGGTTTCGGCAGCGCGATTCAGCCTTAGTTCCAGGTCATCCATCATATAACCCATGCCGACAGCCCCGAGAGCGGATTTCACTCGCTGCAGGTTTTCCGGTAATGGAATATGAATCTGCGGATCTTTATTGAAACCGTCAGTTTTACTCAGCTGACCTACAACCCGTTCCGAGCCGACACGCAGGGCATCTTTCAGTCCTGCCACCATATCTGTATTACTCAGGTTGGCGAAGGGTGTAGCGGTTGCTGCAGGCTGACTGTTATGGGTCGCCTCACCAAGTACGCCGCCGAGTTGATCCATCCATCCGGCAAAAGCGACGGTCGGCGTTGTGATCAGCAGTACTGATATGAGAGCTGCTTTGCGGACGGGTTTGAACATAGGGGTGTCTCTCCATGAGGCTTAATTTGTCGCCACTCTAGAGTTGTGGTCAGGAAAAATCGAATCCCCGTTGTTTGTCAGCTTCGGCCAGACGCCAGTTGATCGGGGTTTGATGGTGCGTCTCAAGCCAGGCATTGGCTCTGGAGAAATGGCCGCAACCTAAAAAACCGCGATGAGCGGAGAGGGGGGAAGGGTGTACCGACCTTAATACCAAGTGCCGGTTCTCATCAATGCAGGCTCCCTTGTCCTGGGCATATTTACCCCACAGCATGAAGACTAGGCCTTGCCTGTGTTCGTTGAGTGCGGCTATGGAGGCATGGGTGAATGTCTCCCAGCCCCGCTTCTGGTGCGCACCGGCACGTTTCTCTTGCACCGTCAGCGTGGCGTTGAGCAGCAACACACCCTGTTTTGCCCACGCTGTCAGGCAGCCGTGAGTTGCCGGTTCGATGCCAAGGTCATGTTGCAGCTCTTTGTAGATATTGCGCAACGACGGAGGAATCTTCTCACCCATAGGTACAGAAAAACTCAATCCATGCGCCTGACCGGGGCCGTGGTAGGGATCCTGGCCGAGGATGACCACTTTCACCCGCTCAAACGGTGTCTGTCGAAAGGCCTCATACCACTGGCTGACGGGCGGGTAGATTGTTGTCTGCTGCCGCTGCAAAAAGCCCTGCAGTGCCTGCATATAAGGCTGATCGAACTCCGCCGCCAGATAGGGATCCCATGATGGTGAAATGGCGGGGGCAGGTGGCGGGCTGTGATGTAGGGAGCAATGCATGCGGGACATTGAACAGGAAGATGCAGATTTTGTAAAATGCTATTCTATACCATTTTACAGGGCTATGCTTGAGCGATGAGTGTACTACAGCTGTTTCCGGCAGATGGTCAAAACATGGCGCTGCATGGATTGTATCGGTCATTGAACCTGCACCGGCAGGCGGCAGCCGGTGATGTGCTGATCTATGCCAACTACATTGCCAGTGTGGACGGGCGCATTGCCGTGCCCAAACGTGGCAGCAGTGAGTCGGAAGTGCCTGCTGCTATCGCCAATCCAAGAGACTGGCGACTGTATCAGGAACTGGCCGCCCAATCGGATGTCATGTTGACCTCAGCCCGTTATTTTCGCCAGCTGGCAAAAGGGTGTGCACAGGATCTGCTGCCTGTCGGAGCCGGCGAGGCCTATAGTGATCTGGTGCAGTGGCGGCGGGAACAGGGACTTAAGCCGCAACCGGATGTCATGGTGCTCTCATCCAGTCTGGATCTGCCTCTGGCCTCCTTGCACTCATTAACCGATCGAAATGTGATGATTGTAACCGGAGCTGAATCGGATGTGGTGAAGCGCGCCTCCCTTGAGGCAGAGGGTTTTCGGGTACTGGTTGGCGGTGACGATGGACAGGTTGACGGGCGCGTGTTGAAACAGCTGCTGATTACGCACGGTTATCGCAGTGCCTATATGATTGCCGGCCCCGAGGTGCATGGTACGCTGCTATCGGCCGGAGTGCTGGATGAGCTGTTTCTGACCACGCATTTGAGCTTGCTAGGCGGCGACGGCTTTTATACGATCGCAGGTCGCCAGTTGGATAGAACTGTAAAATTGCAGTTACGTTCATTGTATCTGGACCAGCAGGATGCCGGTTCGCAGCTGTTTGCCCGCTACGGCATGCATGGCACTGCGTGTTAATAATACTGACGGCTTTGGATGCCGGGAGGTAAGATGATTCAGCGATATGGTTTAACTGCTCTGGCTGTTGTGGTCGGCCTTTTGTTCTGGCCGCTGGAGGCGCTGATGCATGCCTTTGTCTTCGACAAGGGCAGTTTTGCCGCCAATCTCTTCAGTAGTGATCCGGATGAGTTGTGGATGCGCACGTTGATCACGCTGAGCTTTATCGCTTTCGGCTGGCTGGCTCAGCGCAGTCTGCGTGAGCAGCATAGGTTACAAGAGAGGCTGATACTCAAACGCGATCGTTTGAGCCAGATTATCGATTTAACATACGATGCCTATATCGCTATTGATGATCAGGGGCAGGTCATTGGCTGGAACCGCAGTGCCGAGCAGATGTTTGGCTGGCGCAGGCAGGATGTGCTGGGCAAAGAGCTGGCCCAACTGATTATTCCCGAGTCTGAGCGTGCGGCACATCAGCAGGGTATGCAGCGTTATATGCAAAGTGGCATCGCTACGATGCTTTACAGACCCTTGCAACAGAAAGCATGTCATCGCGATGGCAGCCTGTTTACCGTCAGTCTGGTGATTACACCGTTGCGATCGGGTGCCAGACAGGAGTTTTTTGCTTTTATACGCAAGCAGGATGGTATTGAGAAGCTGTCGGCAGGAGATAAACGTTGATTGAGATCTACGGTATAGCGAACTGCAGCACTATGGCCAAGGCGCGCGCCTGGCTGGATACTGCCGGGGTGGCCTACTCTTTTCACGACTACAGAAAAGGGGCGCTGGAGCCTGCGCTACTGGCTGCTTGGGTGAAGCAACTGGGCTGGGAAGTGCTGCTGAACAAGCGCGGTACAACATGGCGCAAGCTGTGTGAGGCAGAAAAAGCGAATCTGGATGCGGATAAAGCCATTGCCCTGATGCTGGCCTATCCTGCGATGATCAAACGACCGGTGTTGGTGCATGATGATCATATTGACGTGGGCTTTTCACCCGAGCGCTACAAGCAGCTATTTGTATGACGCTGCGCCATCATGAGAAGTTGTTCCTGTCGGGGCCGGCAGGGAGGCTGCAGGCATTGTATCAGGCGGGTGAACCGGGGCGCCCTGCGGTGGTGATCTGTCATCCGCACCCGCAATACGGCGGTACTATGAACAATAAGGTGGTCTACTGGATGGGACGCGCCTTTGAGGATATGGGGTGCACGGTGCTGCGTTTTAACTTCCGCGGTGTCGAGCAATCGGAAGGCGAGTGGGACGATGGTGTTGGCGAAGCGGACGATGCGGCAGCGGCCCTTGAGTGGCTGCATGCCAGAGCCGCTGACAGCGCCTTGTGGCAGGCCGGTTTTTCATTCGGTTGTCTGGCCGGCCTCAAGGCTGCGCATAAAGATAAGCGGGTGGAGCGCATGTTCGCCGTGGCACCGGCAGTGAATCTCTGGTCTTTTGATTTTCTCAACGATGAACGTCGGCCGGTGACTGTTGTCAGTGGCACTGCCGATGAAATCGTGCCGTTCGATGCTGTCCGTGCCTGGTGTGATGGACATGCGGCAGTGCGCTTGCATGCCATAAGCGGGGCCGGTCATTTTTTTCCTGCGCATATGGATCAGATGATGGCGGCTTTAGTCAGTGAGGATTAAACGATGCTGTTTGCACCGGGGGCTGATAGCAGATGACAGAGCGGCCATAGGCCGCTCTCACTCCTTGCGCTTGACTATCTTCATGATCAACTGATCCAGTTCATCCGGGTTGAACGGCTTGCTGATCAGAATGCTGTTACCCATTTTCTTTGTATTGCCGATGACCAGTGACTGATCGTAACCGGTGGCATAGATCAGCGGAATATCGGGCCGTAGCAGCCGCATCTTCTGAGATGATTCCAGCCCGTTCATTTTCGGCATCACCATATCGGTGATGACAATATCCCAGCTATCAGGATGTTGCGCGAACGTTTCATATGCTTCGATCCCGTCATGCGCCAGGCTGACCCTGTGTCCCATGGCTTCGAGCAGCTCCATGGTCGGCTCCAATACCCGCTTGTCATCATCTACCAGCAGGATGGTCATGCCTTCATGCTCCTCGGATGCAGAACCACTGGCTATGGGTCTGTTTTTTGTCTTGATGATGGGCAGGAAGAGGTGAATGCCTGTGCCACTGCTGGCCGAGCTCTCCACATCTATGATGCCCTGATGATGGCGGATGCAGCCCATCACCATGGCCAGGCCCAGGCCACTACCCAGCTGTTTGGTTGAAAAGAATGGGTCGAAGATGCGGTCCATGATCGACTGAGCGATGCCAGAGCCATTATCCAGAATGCAGACATGGGCAAAGTTACCATGCCTGAGTACGGGGTGTTTTTTAATATGCCGAGCATCCAGATCGGGCCTGAGCGGGAACAGGCCGATTTCGATGCGGCCGTCGGATCGGTCATGTAGCGCTTCCACACTATTCTGGACGATATTCAACAGTGCCTGCTGCAGTTGATTGGGATCGCCGCGGAATGCGAACTGACCGGGCTCGAAATCACTGGTCAGCTGAATGCTCTCGGGCACGTTGTGGCCGGCCAGTTTGGCGAACTCCTTGATAAAGGAGCCGAGAGGAAACTCATTGCTGACCATTTCGCCCTGACGGGCAAAGGTAAGCAGCTGCTTGACGATTTCAGCAGCCTCCTGGGTGATGCCCTGAATCTTTTCCATGCGCGCGGCTGTTTTTGGCATACCCCTGACCTCACGCGCAGCCAGGTAGGCCTGGCCGACAAGGCCAGCCAGCAGGTTATTAAAATCGTGGGCAATGCCGCCAACCAGCGTAATCAGGGCCTCCTGTTTCTGGGCGTGGCGAAACTTCTCTTCAATGGTGACCTGCAGGGAGATGTCTTCCTGAATGATGATATGGTGTGTCAGGGTTTGTGTGTCATCGAAAATCGGCGCGATGCTGTTAGATACGGTGAAGCTGCTGCCATCCTTGCGCATCATCTGCTGTCTGCCCTGCCATGTTGCGCCGCTAGCCAGCAGTGGCTGTAACTCGTCAGTGAAGCTGGTCTCCGGCGTGCTGAACAGCGTATCGTAAATGGCTATGGTGTTAACCTCATCATCACCCCAGCCGGTCTGCTTGAGAAAGGCTCGATTGGCATATTGAATATGCCCTGCCGTATCGGTAATGATGATGGCTTCGCCAGCCTGCTCGACAGCTGCTGCCAGCTGGCTCTTTTCACGTTCCAGCTCCTGACTATGACGCAGCTCTTCTTCCAGCTCTCTGGTGACAAAGCGGTACTTTTCGATCAGGCGGTGCTGTTCGCTCAAATCCTGAATGCTGAACAGTGCAATTTGCTGCAGAGAAAGCCAGGAAATGGTGACCAGCTGCGTGCGCAATGATCCGTCCGGTAGCGGGCACGGGATGACGTGATGATGTTGTTGTGGCGAAAAAATGACGGAATCACCGCCAGACAGTACTTGTTCGATCGGTTTACGATAGTCCGCCATATCCAGATCAGGGAAACATGCGAACAGGTTCGCTCCGATCATCGTTTCGCGCTTGCTGCCGCTCCACTGTTCCAGCATGTGATTCCACAGCACGATTTCGCCTTTGCGATTGATGGCGAGAATGCCGGTCGGAATTTGATCGAGCAGCGGGAACTGGTCGGCAATACTGATGTGCTTGCTTGCCTGTTGCATATCATCCGATGGCATCATGAGGCCTGATCTGGAACGGTAACGCCGACGCCGACCAGAGGAAAGCGGGTGATTGATCTGTCAGTCGTTGGCACAATCGCCTCCTGTGTGGTGTGGGACTCAAGATGCGAGAGCAAGAAGCGGGCCGTTGCTGACGTTCGGCTACTGCACATCTTTGATCAGTTGCCCGACGGCGGGCTGTGCTTTTACATCCATACCGTTGAGTGCTGCCAGTTTCTCTGCAGTAAAGCGGCCCAGGATGAGGTGATTACGGCTGGACAGTCGTTGCCAGCTATCACCGGCCTGCCATTTGTACAGCTTGATGCGTGGTACACCCCCATCATGTTGTTTGCTGTAGGGGCCAAAGCTGCGGGCAATCGTGGCAAACTGATCCCTGTACTGCTTGAAGAGATCACGTTCACACCACATACTTAATAAAAATGCCTGCCTGCCTTTGAGAAACACATGCGACTCAATCATGGCCTGACTGACGTGTGGTGCAGACATGCGAATCAGTGCCTGCGCATGTGCCATGCCAGCCTGGGTGTCATTGTTAATGATACCGAACATCTTTCTGTCCGGGAATGTATCGCGCAGGATCTCTTCCGGCGTTTGTCGCTTGCTCAGCTCTTTAAGTTGCATCATGAAAAATACTTTTTGTTTGCGCAGGCGCGCCTGCAGTGAACTCGGGGTGTTGGTGATTACCCACTCATCGGGAAAGGTTAGCTGAATACCCAGATCCGGGTGTATAAAGCGCCGGCCAATCACCGCACCCTGTTCCGGGCTATCGCCATAAGGGTAGCCATCGACGGCTTTCAGCATCGCCTCCCGGTTAACCAGCCCGTGCCTGCCTTGAGTATGGCTGTTCTGCGCGATCACATCCTGAATGCGTTTCTCTGTCTCCGGATGGCTGGCAAAGGCGCCGTGATACTCCTCCACCTTGTCTCCGGCATCGGTCTTTTCCTTGTTTTTGATGTCACTCAACCGCTTCAGTGTTTTGAGAATGCCGGTAACCGCCTGCGGGTCGTAGCCTGCCCGGCTCAGGTACCTGATAGCCAGCTCATCAGACTGGGATTCCGCCTCACGCCCGTAACCCTTGATCACGGCCATGGCAACCAGATCTGTTAACAGGTTGCTGCCGTAGGGGATGGGCAGGAAAATCGAGGCGACAGCCATTCCCTGTTGATAGGCCTGGGCCTTGCTGTACTGTTTGACTGAATGGCGCGCAGTGACATGGCCGATTTCGTGTCCCAGTACTGCGGCCAGTTCGGCCTCATTGTTCATGTGGTTGAGCAGGCCGCGGTGCATGTAGATATAGCCACCCGGCAGGGCAAAGGCATTGATGGTGGCATCATCCACCACATGGAAGCGGTAGAACAGTTCGGGCCGGTCGGATACAGCGGCCAGCTTCTGGCCGATACGGTCGATATAAACCACCAGCGGATCCTTTTCATCGAGCAGGGGTAGTTGCTTGGCTATCTCTGCTGCTGCCTGTTGCCCGAGCGCTAATTCCTGTTTTTCGCTCATCATGACGAAATCGGATGAGTTAGTGGCAGGGTTGGTTGCGCACCCGGTGATTGTCAGCACAGCCAGTATCAGCGAGAGGTTATATATCTGTTTGATCATTGCGTTATCTCCAGTCCTGATTGTTTTACGTCAAAGGGTGGGTGCAAGGACAGAGCATAATTACCTGAACATGAAAATCGTATGAGTGACTTTCTGGCCAGTTGAGCGGTCATGCCTGATGCCCTGCGACCTTCAACTTCGTCGCTGTACTGTCAGACTATGAGTGTTTAATAGCGACAGTGGCCCAGTCATTTTTTTACGCAGCGGTGGCAAGTGTGCCGACAAGCTCGCTATAACTACCCATGGCATGTCTGCGCAGGTAATCACGCATCTGATCAAGCAGCTTGGGGCAGATCAACGGGTCGTAAAACAGGCCTGTACCCAGACCTATAGCGTCGGCGCCTACGATGGCGAATTCAATGGCATCGCTGGCCGATGTGATGCCACCCTGACCAAGGATAGGTATGCCGTGCTTTGCCGCCACTGCCCTTGTCTGGTGAATTTTCCATAATGCGACAGGTTTAATGGCAGGGCCGGAGAGGCCGCCGGATATATTGGCGATGACCGGTGTGCGCTGCTCGATATCCACGGCCATGCCGACCAGTGTATTGATGACGGATAATCCGTCTGTTCCGGCTTCGATGACCATGCGGGCCGTTTCGGCAATATTTGCAGTGTTAGGGGAGAGCTTGGTGATCAGCGGTTTATTTGTCATAGGACGCATGGCTTCCACCACACGGGCTGCCATGATCGGGTTGTTGCCAAAGTGGACGCCGCCCTCCTTGACGTTGGGGCAGGAGATATTGATCTCTATGGCCGTAACCGGAGAGTCGTCGAAGATGCGTGCCACTTCGGCATACTCTTCCGGGCTGGTGCCGTTGGCATTGGCCCAGAATTGTGTTTCACCATGGGGCAGTTGCGGCAGAATATGATCGACTACGTAGCGGGCTCCGGGATTTTGCAGGCCTATGGCATTAAGCATGCCTGACGGGGTTTCATACACGCGATGCGGGGCATTGCCCATGCGCGGTTCAAGTGTTGTTCCCTTGAGGATGACAGCACCGATGTCACGATTGTTCCAGCCCTCGACGCGGGTGTACTCTTCACCGAAACCGACGCAGCCGGAGAGCAGAACCAGTGGTGTTTGCAACTGCAAGCCGGCAAAGATAGTGGAGAGGTCTGGGGTGAGTGCATCTGATGAATAGGCCATGGGCGTAGCATAGCGTTGCAGCGTTACGAGTCACGAATTACACGTGTGGTGTATGGTGGCGGGGGATGCTTACCCCGGAGGGGGGATTCTTTCCGGCTGCCTGTTTTGTTTATTAATTATAGCTTTGCTCTTGTGAGTTGGCGTCAGTAACAGGTCGTCACCATATCTTGAGAGGAGGATTGAATATGAAGAAAGTATTATTAGTTGCGGCTTCCGCGGCATTTGTAATGGGTACTACGTTTCTGGCGCCGGTAGCAGCTCAGGCTGCAGCCTGGGGTAAGTGCAAGGCGTGCCATAATTTTAGTGAAAAGAAAAAGGTCGGCCCGGGTCTGGCCGGTGTTGTTGGTCGTAAGGCTGGCGTCATGAAAGACATAAAGTACTCCAGCGCGCTGGCTAGTGGCGGCTGGGTTTGGGATGAGGCTCACCTGCGTGAGTGGATGTGTAACTCCAAGGATGCCGTGAAGAAGTTCACCGGTGATGATCATGCCAAGACCAAGATGCCACCACAGAAGATCTGTGATGCAGCCAAGCAGGATGAAGTGCTGGCCAAGCTTAAAGAGAGCTGATTCAGCTTTAGCAGTTTCGACTGTTGTTCTAGCCTGAATAATTCATAAACCTTTCAGGCGACCGATTAATATTGTTCACAAAATGGTTTAGTCTTATGCAATCGCCGTTATTTCGGC
>PFXI01000086.1 GCA_002791575.1 Zetaproteobacteria bacterium CG_4_9_14_3_um_filter_54_145
TGCGATCTACTTTCACTTGGGTGCTTTGGACCTGTATCCGGCACCCAATCAGGCAGGTTCGACTTGTGCTGCCCACACAACTTCGTGAAGCGCCAGAAAAAATAAGGCAGGGCTATGGCAATCGCCCTGATCAGGTGTGATCGCTCACGCACGGGCGTCGCCAGCACCCCGGCTGACGCCGATCAGATCCCGTGAGCAAAAATCATCGTACAGCGCATCGATAAAATAGAGACCGTGTGCGGGTGCTGTCGCGGCACCCAGCTGGCGATTGCGACTGGCCAGCAGGAGAGCGAAATCTTCCGGGCTGCGCTTGCCTGCGCCGACCTCTACCAGATTGCCTACAAGATTGCGCACCATATGGTAGAGAAAGGCATCGGCAGCGACATGGATATGGATACAGTGACCATCGCGTTTGATCTCCAGTGAGCGGATATGCTTCTCCGCATTCGCCGCCTGGCAACCGGCAGCCCGTAGTGCACTGAAATCGTGCCGGCCCAGGCAGTGCACGGCCGCAGCCTGCATCAGCTCTACGTCCAGCGCCCGGGGCATCCACCAGTGACGCCAGCGCTGCAAGGCCGAAGCGCTGCTGCGGTTCCATATCTGGTAACGGTACGCCCTGCCCCGGCAGGCAAAACGGGCATGAAAATCGGCATCTACAGCCCGCACACCAATCACCCTTATCTCATCGGGCAAGCGGCTGTTACAACCATGCAGGTAAGCCAGCGGTGAGCGCTGCCAGCGGGCGGCACAGACATCCGCATGCACCAGCAGTGCCTCTGCATGTACGCCGGCATCGGTGCGGCCTGCGGCCATGGAGCACACCTCCCGCCCTTCGACAGCGGCCAATGCTTCCTGCAGGCAGCCCTGAACCGTCCTGACATGATCCTGTTGCTGCCAGCCGTGAAACGGTCGACCATCGAATTCCAGCGCCAGAGCGATGCGCTGTAGCGCCTCTACATTCATATCCATGCCAGCATCATGCAGCCAAATCCACAGAAGCCAAGTGCCAGACTCAAGAGCAGTGCAGTGCCGCCGTTATAGCTGTGACGTGCGCTCATCTCCATCTGTAGCGGCCAGCGCAGCCAGAGCGCCTGCGACACCGGCCTGGCAGCCGCAAGTGCCTGACTACAGGCGCCGAGCAGCAGTTGCGGCAGCATGCGCCAATGCTTGCGCAAGCGGTACTGCCGCTGAATCAGACGCAAACGCTGGCCCACCAGCTGATGCATCGGTCCAATCATCCAGACAAATGGCAACAGGCGTTTACCGATCAGCGGCAGTGAGACAATGGCGCGCAACCATTCCGGCTGAGTGAGCAGGCGGAACATAACCATTGCGGCAGTAAACATGGCCGCAAGATGCACACTAAGGAAGATGCCGTGTTGCATCCCCTCGCGGGTAAGCGGCAGTAGCGTACCGGGAAACAACAACTGGCCGGGAGAAAACAACCCATGCAATAGCAGAATGGGCGCAACAAACCAGCCCAGCAATTTCGTCAAACGATATGTGGTTAACCAGTTGCCATCGATAAAGCGGATCAGGCACGCTGCCAGCATGGATAGCAGCAGTGCCATCAGGATGCTCCTGCTGCTGATCGCTATCGCAATCAGGCCGCCGCCCGCCAGAAAGCGGGCGAGCGGATGGCAAGTGAACAGATAAGCGGTTTTATTCATCAACATACAGCGGGAGAGCGGCACGCTGCCGCGTATTCAAATCGACTGCAAAACGGACCACTACAGCCGCTGGCAGTGCCGTGCAACTCAGCGCTTCTTGTCGTTTTTATCCGGATCAGTGAACTCATCAAACAGATGACCGAGCACCTGGGTAGCCCCTTCATCAGTCAGATCGCCTTCATCTTCTGCCCGGGCCTTGTCGATACTGTCAGCCGAAACCATGCCTGCTCCGGTATCGGATGCTAACGGTGTATCATCCTCTTCATCAGCAAACTCACTGAGCAGACTGTCCAACGCCTGTGTGGCGCCGTGATCAATATCGATGTCTGTTTCATCAAACTCACTGTCGGCCTCACCAGCCTCAAAGAAGGATGCACCCAGCTCATCCGAGCCCTTGTTGAAACCAAGTGCCTGGTCATCATCTTCATCATCATGATCATCAGCAAATGCGCCGAGCAGACTATCCAGCTCCTGTGTTGCACCATGATCGATATCGCTGTCACTGCTCTCGGATACCGGAGCTGTTGCCTCGAACACAGATGCACCCAGCTCGCTATTATCATCAAAGCTGATCAGATCATCATCGTCATCGAATTCACCAAGCAGCTGATCCAGACGCATGGTTGCACCGACAGCATCATCGTCCGTAGCTTTGTCGGCGAAATTAGCCGGTGCTGTTGCCGGCGCTTTGTCTGCCGTAGTATGAACATCATCAAAGGTGATCGGCTCGTCATCCTCACCCTGGAATTCACCGAAGAGCTGATCCAGACGCATGGTTGCACCCATATCCACTTCATCGGGGATCTCTTTCGCTGCTGTATCTGGCTTGGCTACGACAGGTGGGACAATATCTGCAGCATCATCATGTTCGGCAAATTCCTGCAACAGGTTGTCCAGCTCCTGCGTGGCATTGACCTCCTGCTCCGGCAAGAGGCGAGCTGCCGGGGCAGCTGTTTCCTGCGGCTGAGAATCAACCGACAGCTTATTGAAATCCTGCGCTGTATCGGCATCCGCATCAGCAGAAGCATCATCCTCATGATCGAATGCATCATCAAACAGCCAGTCCAGCTCTTCGGCAGCCGGATCGCTGGCTGGTGCAACAGCATTGTTATCACGGGTTTCAAACTGGCGGGTTGCGTCACCATCATCTGCATCGGTCAGTTCAAAATCCAGATCATCGATATCTGCATCATCAATCTGCAGCGTTTGACGACCGGTTTCTTCCTCGACAATAACGTCCTCTCCAGCCGGACGCTCTTCATCGGACGACAGCGGTACCAGATCATCGACATCGCCGCCAAGCTGGGTGACAGAGTTTCTGAAGCGAGCCAGATCCACTGCGGCCAGAGCCATTGTAGCAACAGCAATCGTTTCATCAAACGCTTTCTTGTCATTCTGTCCCAACAGGATCTCGGCTTTCTTGATGTGCGCCTGCACATTGTTTGGCTGCAGACGCAGCGCCAGATCCAGCTGTTGCAGCGCTTCCTCATTCATGCCGTAGCGGATATAAACATCGGCTTCCGACACATAATCAATCTCTGGATCCAGCGGCTGCTGGGCAGCATTAAAGGGTTCCAGCTCGGCAGTATCTGTATCACTCAGTGCATCGGGCAGGTTATCAGTTGCCAGACTATCGCTGGTGCTCAGGGCTTCCGCTTCAATTTCCGAGACTTCATTCTCAATGGCGGCGGCCAGGGCATCTGACGCTGATGGTGCAACTTCGGGCGCTGCAGCTGCGTTATCTGCCTGATTGTTCAGGTTGGCGGCAGCACCCGGATGCACCGGCTCCCGGCGCAACAGTACGACCACAACAGCGATCAGTACCAGCACAAGCCCGGCCAGCAGCCAGACAATCCAGTCAGCAGCGCCCATAGGCTGAGCGGCGGGCAGCTGACGCTCCTGTTCCTGTTGGGCCTGCAGCCTGGCAATGAGGATTTCCAGCTTCTCAATACGTGCCTGGGATGACTCAACGGCCAGCGTATCGATCTTCTCCTGCAGCGCCTTCATACTCTGATTGGTTTCGCCCAGCTGCTTCTGCAACTGGTCATTCTTTTCCTGTATACTGGTCAGCAACGCGTTGGTTTGGGTCAATGCAGCGTTACTGGCAGCAGACTGTGAAGCCTCTTCTGCTACAGCTTGCGATTCAGCCGGCTGAGCGCTCTCGCCCGCTTGCAACTGAGCCTGCACCTGTGCTGCATCCTGAGCCTCTCCGTCAACAGCAGCCGGTGCCGCAGTCGGCACCACATCTGCCTGTTTGCCGACACTGACCCGCGGGGAGTAACGGGTGCGTTGTTCTTCGGCAACAGCAGCATAATGAGGCTCTGTCGTCAGGCTTTTCCACGCACGGTTATGATCAGAAAGGATACTTCTGGCCTCCTGCCTGGAATGCATCTCCACTTCAGCGGCCGTTGGCACTTTCAGCACGCTACCGGCCTTGAGCAGGTTCATATTCTGCTTGTCAAAACTATCCTTATTCTTATCGAACAGGGCCACCATGGTCTGGTTGAGACTGTAGCGGTCATCGACACGCAGGCGCCTGGCTACTGTGGAGAGACTGTCTCCGCGCACAATCGGGCCATATTTAGCATTTCTGGCCCAGTTTTTGTTGTCCGCGGGTACTGCAGTGGCGGCGGCTGCCGGCTGTGCGGTGGCAATAACCTGCCCGGATGACGGCGTTGCAGGCGAAACGGTTGCGCCGTTATCGATCTGTTGAACGGCAGTTACACTCGGTTGCGGTGCTCTGGTCGACACAGACTGTGTGAGCTTGCCTGCATCCAGAAAGACCGGGTATTTACGGAAATAGGAGACCCGACCGGTACGAATCTTCAGTACCAGATTGAAAAATGGTGTGGAAATGGTCGTGCGCGAAGAGAGTTGCACGCGTACACCGCGCTGGTCGCTGACTATATCTGCGCGAATCGATTTGAGAATCGGGTCACGATAAACCTCAAAAATGCGGTAATCACCTGCGTCGGCAATCTCAATAAACACCTTGGATACAAGCTCATCCGCATCCAGTTCAAGCGGCACCTCGGCATTGAACGCTTCGCCAAGGTGGCTTGTCACCTCGATTTTCCCGAGAGATGCAGCATCCGCCCCAACCGAAGGCAGTATTAGCACCATTATGCCCAGACAAGCAGCTATCACTGCACGCTTCAGCCAGTCTCTCATGAAAACCCTCCATCATCCATGCTGCGCAGCATAGGTGAATATTTTCAGGAAATCAAAATTTCCGCTATCTGCACTGCATTTAGCGCAGCACCTTTACGTATATTATCTGCAACAACCCACAGATGTATGGAGTTCGGGCAGGATGCATCATCGCGGATACGACCCACCCAGACAGGATCGCTGCCCGCTGCTTCGCTCGGCATAGGGTAGTCTTCAGCCGTCGGATCATCCACTACACAGACGCCATCAGCATCGGCCAGCAGGCTGCGTGCGGTAGCGGCATCCATCGGGCCGGTGAAGGTAACATTGACCGATTCAGAGTGACCGTAGAAGACAGGTACGCGAACGGTTGTGGCTGTCACAGCGATATCCGATTCCAGTATCTTGATCGTCTCATCGATCATTTTGCGCTCTTCTTTAGTGTAACCATCAGCCATGAAGACATCGATCTGCGGAATCACATTAAATGCGATACGGGCCGGGAACACACCCACCTCGGCACTCCCGGCATTGAGCAGGCATGCGGTCTGCTTGGCCAGCTCTTCAATGGCACGCGTGCCAGCCCCGGATACGGCCTGATAGGTCGATACAACCACGCGCTGGATCGGTACGGCATCATGCAAAGGCTTGAGCGCCACAACCATCTGGATGGTGGAGCAGTTCGGATTGGCAATGATGCGGTTTTGTCTGGCCATCTCGAGCGCGTGCGCATTCACTTCCGGCACCACCAGCGCAATCGACGGGTCCATGCGCCATGCGCTGGAATTATCCACCACATAACAACCGGCCTCGGCAAAACGCGGTGCATGGGTCAGTGATGTGCCACCACCGGCAGAGAACAGTGCAATATCGACACCGGCAGGATCAAACTGTTCCAGATCCTGAACAATATATTCGCGCCCCTTGAAGCTGATCGCAGAGCCGGCACTACGACTGGAAGCAAGCGGTATCAGCTTGGCAACAGGGAATTTACGCTCAGCCAGGATCTCAAGCATGGTCTGCCCCACAGCACCGGTAGCTCCGACTACTGCAACAACATAACCCTTTTCTTTTTCAGGCAGGAAACGATCACCAATCATGCCAATGCCTCCAGAGCACTACATACAGCATCGCCCATGGCGGAACACGATACCACCGGCTCACCGGCAAAGGCCAGATCTGCCGTCCGCACACCCGCATCCAGCGTATGTTCGACTGCCTTTTCAACCATTTCCGCCAGATCGCTCCTGTTCAACGAGAAGCGCAACATCATGGCGACGGAGAGAATGGTTGCCAGCGGGTTGGCCATATCCTGCCCGGCAATGTCGGGGGCTGAGCCGTGAATCGGTTCATACATGGCAAACTGCTCGCCAATAGAAGCCGACGGCAACATACCGATCGAACCGGTCAGCATGGATGCCTCATCGGAGAGGATGTCGCCGAACAGATTTCCGGTGACAATCACATCGAACTGGCGGGGATTGCGAATCAACTGCATGGCGGCGTTATCGACATACATATGCGAGAGCTCGACATCCGGGAACTCCGCCTGATGCACCTCGATCACCACACTGCGCCATACTTCCGACACCTCCAGCACATTGGCCTTATCCACGCTGCATACCCTGTTCGAGCGCAGACGCGCCGCCTCGAATGCCTTGCGCGCGATTCTGCGGATCTCGGACTCACGATAAACCATGGTATTATAACCACGACGTTCGCCGTCGACGGTATCAGTACCGCGTGGTTGACCAAAATAGATGCCGGAAACCAGCTCACGCACCACCAGAATATCCACGCCGTCAATCACGGCAGGTTTTAGCGTTGATGCATCCAGCAACTGGCTGTGCACCTTGGTTGGACGGTAGTTGGCAAACAGACCGAGGTCTGCACGAATACCCAGCAGGCCAGCCTCCGGACGCAGCGGCTTGTCCAGCGCTTCCCACTGCGGGCCACCGACAGCACCAAGCAGTACAGCGTCTGATGCATGTGCCAGCACGCGGGTAGCTTCAGGATAGGGATCCCCTGCTTCATCAAAACCGGCACCACCGATGCCTGCCTCTTCCCATGTTGCATCCAGATCGAAGCGCTTGTTCAGCACCTCCAACACCTTGACCGCTTCACGTACGATTTCCGGTCCGATTCCATCACCTGGTAATACAGCAATCCTGACAGCCATTTCTACTCCTTTTTGCCAACAGCGGCCCTGACCGCAGTTAAAAAATCTTCTACATCCTTGAACTCTCGATAGACCGAGGCAAAACGCACATAAGCCACCCCGTCGAGACTGCGCAACTGCTCCATGACAAACTCACCGAGCACATCCGCGGCAATTTCCGCTTCACCTGTCTCCTGCACGGCGCGTACCAGTGCATTCAACCCCTGCTCGATCTGCACCACCGAGACCGGTCTTTTTTCCAGCGCCTTGAGCATACCGGAGCGGATCTTTTCCAGATCAAAAGACTGGCGTGTGCCATCCTTCTTCACCACCAGCGGCAGCCGCAGCTCAGCCCGCTCGTAAGTAGAGAAACGTTTGCCACAAGCTTCGCATTCACGTCTGCGGCGTACGGCTGCACCCTCTTCCACCACGCGCGAATCCACCACACGCGTATCGTCATTGGCACAGAACGGACAGTACATTTAAACAGCCCTGATCAGCTTGAGTAAATCGGGAAGCCGTCCGTCAGCGTGCGCACTTCATTTTTCACAGCCGTATGCACCGCTGCATCTTCCGGTGCCTTGAGCACGGTCAGAATCATCGCACCGATCTGTCTGGCTTCGGCTTCTTTCATGCCGCGCGAGGTAATTACCGATGCGCCGATACGCACGCCGGAGGTAACAAAAGGAGATTCCGGATCAAACGGAATGGTATTCTTGTTAACGGTAATACCCGCAGCTTCCAGCGCCTCTTCAGCCTGTTTGCCGTTAATTCCCTGCGGACGCACATCCACGCGGAACATATGACAATCAGTACCACCGGATACAATACGCAAACCGCCGGCAGAGAGGGTCTCCGCCAGTGCACGTGCATTAAGCACAACCTGATGCTGATCTGCCTTGAACTGATCACCCAGCGCTTCGCCGAAAGCCACAGCCTTGGCCGCAATCACATGCATCAACGGGCCGCCCTGAATACCCGGGAAGATACGCGAGTTCACCTTCTTGGCGATCTCATCATCATCGGTCAGGATCATGCCGCCACGCGGGCCGCGCAGGGTCTTGTGGGTGGTTGTGGTGATCACGTGCGCATGTCCGACAGGGCTGGGATAGGCACCGGCAGCAATAAGGCCTGCATAATGCGCCATATCAACCATCAGCAATGCACCGATTGAATCGGCAATTTTACGCATGCGGGCAAAATCGATCTGACGCTCATAAGCGGAAGCACCGCCGATGATCAGCTTCGGCCGCTGTACTTCAGCCTGCTTCTGCATGATATCATAATCGATATGCTCATTATCCTTGCGCACACCGTAGGCCACAACCTCATACAGGCGACCGGAAAAGTTCACGGGCGATCCGTGCGTCAAGTGACCACCATGCGACAGATCCATACCCATGATTGTATCACCGGTCTTCAACGTACCCATAAACACAGCCATATTGGCCTGCGAACCGGAATGCGGCTGCACATTGGCATGTTTAACACCGAAGAGCTCGCAGGCTCGCTCCTGAGCCAGACGCTCCACCTTGTCCACATGCTCACAACCACCGTAATAGCGGCGTCCGGGGTAACCTTCGGCATACTTGTTGGTCATCACCGATCCCTGGGCCTGCATCACGGCTTTGGATACGATATTTTCGCTGGCAATCAACTCCAGCGTATGCTGCTGACGGTCCAGTTCGGCGGCAATCGCCTCTACAACGGGTGTATCACTCAAGGGTGCATCAAAAAATTGGCTGCGGTCAGACATGGATTCTCCTGAAAACTATATAAAAAGCTGGAATGGAAAGCCTTATTTATCCCGCTCTGTACTCCGCCGGCCCGTGCCGGACATCGGAGGCGCGCATTATGTCGAAAGCTGATGCCTACGTCATCCATGATTTGCCATCTGCAAACAGGTCAGCGTAAAAAATGAACATCTCCATCCACATTGAAACGGGACGCGTAAGCCGGCCCGATGCGCACAACCAGATCGAGCAGATCATCATCAGCCTTGCTGGAGAGGATTGTGCCATGCGCGTGGCAGTAGGCCAGCGAGCGGCCATCACTGATCGCCAGACGCAGGTGCAACTCATGCATATCGCGCTGCAACCACTCGCCGAGCAGCGCGGTCAGCTCATCCAGACCGTCACCGGTGAGTGCTGAGAGAGCCAGCCTGGATGTCGTGATATCCTCGCCGTGGAAGGAGGCCAGCCCCTCCACCTTGTCTTTTTTATTCAACACCTCAATAACCGGCGGCGAATCATCACCGACCACGCCCAGCTGCTGCAGGGTGTCATGCACCACTTTCGCCTGTTGCGTCTGCATCGGATCGGAGGCATCACGGACATGCAGAATCAGATCGGCCTCTATCACCTCTTCCAGTGTTGCCTTAAAGGCATCCACCAGTTCATGCGGCAACTCCTGCACAAAACCCACGGTATCGGAGAGCATCAGGCGCAGTCCGCCCGGCAACTCCAGCAGGCGCAGCGTCGGATCCAGCGTGGCAAACAGCTGGTCGGCCACATAGACATCGGATGTGGTCAGCCGGTTAAACAGTGTCGACTTGCCGGCATTGGTATAACCGACCAGCGCCACGGTCGGAATATCCTTGCGCTGACGCCCCGAGCGCTGTGTTGCGCGCATGCGCTTGACCTTCTCCAGATCCCGCTCAAGTGCGCCGATGCTGTTACGGATCATACGACGATCAAGCTCCAGCTGGCGCTCGCCCGGTCCGCCCATAAAACCGTAGCCACCGCGCTGACGCTCCAGATGCGTCCAGCTGCGCACCAGTCGCCCCAGCTGATAATTAAGACTGGCCAGCTCCACCTGCAACACACCTTCGCGGGTGCGCGCCCGCGCGGCAAAGATCTCCAGAATCAGGCCGGTCCGATCCACCACCTTGGCATCCCATGCCGTTTCCAGATTACGCTGCTGCACGGGCGAGAGCGGATGATCGACAAACACCACATCTGCCTCGTGAATCTCCACCAGACTGGCGATCTCGGCTGTCTGCCCCTGCCCCAGCAGTGTGGCCGAGACAGCTTTGCGTACGGTCTGCCGCTGTGAGGCAACGATATTGCAATTGGCTGCACCAACCAGCAGGTCGAACTCTTCGGCGCGCGCTTTCCACATATGCTCGCCGAGCCTGCGACTGCCGAGCTCAGGGTGCACCGTAATGGCCCGATCAGGCTCTTCTTCCAGCTCCCATAGGCCGCTCATGGCGCGACCCTGCCTGTCAACAAGACAGTCACTATCGTATCACTCAAATCGTTCTCCATTATCCCTGTCCATCAGCCCTTTCCATCCAGCACCTTCCCGATCAACGGGGCCAGATGCTCCGCATCGCCATGCACAGCCGTGGGCGTCTGGTGCACAAACCAGGTCACCTGCCGCTTGGCATAGCGGCGCGTGGCCGTGATACCGCTCTGTACAGCTTCATCCAGCGTGCAATCGCCCTGCAGGTGATTGAGCAGATGGCGATAGCCAACCGCCCGCATGGCCGGGTGCGTCTCCGGCAGCGCCAGCGAAGCCAGCCAGCGCACTTCATCCAGCCAGCCCTGCGCCATCATGGTATCGAAGCGCTCGGCAATGCGCTGGCGCAGGCAGTCACGGGCCACATCCAGTACAAACACCGGACAAGCTACAGGTTCCACATTACTCGCCTGTTGCTGCCAGCTGCTCAACGGCGTGCCCGTACTCTCCTCCACCACCAGCGCGCGCAAAATGCGCTGGCTGTCGGCAGGCTTGAGTTGTGCGGCAATCACCGGGTCTTTTTCCTGCAGCAGGGCATAGAGCGGCTCCGTGCCGTCCAGCCAGTGCATCGATTCAAAACGTGTGCGCACAAGCGGATCCTCGGGCGGTATATCGGCGAAGCCCTCCAGCAGTGCACGCAGGTAGAGGCCGGTACCGCCGACAATCAGCGGCGTTTTACCCCGCGCATTCTCGGCCCGGATGCACTCTCTGGCCTCATCGGCCCAACGCGCTGCCGAATAGTGATCGGGCAGATCACAACAGTTGACCATGCCATGCGGCACCAGCGCAAGCTCCGCCGCTGTCGGCTTGGCCGTACCGATATCCAGCCCGCGGTAAACCTGCATCGAATCACAGGCGATGATCATACAATCACGCGCTGCGGCAAGCGGCTGTGCCAGAGCCGATTTACCGGTGCCGGTCGCCCCCATCAGGGCCACGGCATGCAGGCCGCTCATGACTTACTCCTCTGCTGCAAGGTTTCGCCCTCATGCCTCTGTTCATGTTCCAGCTGTGCCAGTAACGCCTTTTCACGCATCCTCTCTTCCTGTGCACTGTCTTCCATCACCCGACTCTCCTCATGCAACGTCAAACGCACCGCCAGCATCCACAGCGGGCTGAGCATCAGGCTCAGCGCAATCACAGCCATGACCATCTGATGCCCATCCTGTGTCAACAGACCGAGCCCCAACCCCATTGACGCCAGCAGAAAGGAGAACTCGCCAATCTGGCTGAGCAGGCCGCCGGTGAGCAGCGCCATGGTCCATGTTTCACCCAACAGGCGCAGAATCACGGCATTAATGCCCGAGTTCAGCAGAAATACCGCCAGCGTAATCATCGCCAGCACACCCATGTTGGCATATACAAAGTCCAGACTGACCAACATGCCGACAGACATGAAGAAGATGGCCACAAACACGACATAGAGTGAGCGCAGATGATCTTCAACCCATTCAGCCTGATCGGATGCATGCAGGACCATACCGGCCAGAAATGCCCCGAAGGGTGCCGAGAGCCCGATCTCGGCCGTGAGGGCCGCCGCGGAAAAACAGAGCAGCAGTCCGAGCAAGATCTTCTTGTCCAGCGACTGCTTCAGTGCCAGCGGAAAACGCCAGTTCGGCCGACGCATCAGCCACGCAACCAGAGCCAGCAGCAGTACACCGCCGCCGATCTGAATACCGATCTTCATCAGATCGATTTCGCCTTCACCGCCGACGACACCGAGAATAATCATCATCGGTACAATGGCGATATCCTGCACCAGCAGGATGCCCAGTGCATTCTGCCCGAAAGGCAGCTCCAGCTCGTCCGCATCCTTGAGCAACGTCAGCACCACGGCAGTGGAACTCATACTGATCAGAAACCCGAACAGCAGGCCGGCCTTCCATGACCAGCCGAACATCCAGGCCCCGGCCATACAGACACCGACACTGAGGATAATCTGGGCCGTTGTACCAACCACCGCAATACGCCAGCCGGCGATCAGGCGTGGCAGGGAGACCTCCATGCCGACAAAAAAGAGCAGCATGATCACACCCAGCTCGCCCATATGGGTCAGCAGTTGATAATCGGTCACCAGACCGAAGCCAGAAGGTCCGGCAACAATACCGGTGATGATATAGGCCACGGCTGCAGGAATGCGCAGTGCACGCAGCGTAAAGGCGAATGTCAGCGCACAGCCGATGACGGCCACCAGGGCCAACAGCACATCATTCATCTCCATTGCACGCCCCCGTTCACTCCTGACGTCCGAACAAGCGGTCCAGCTCGTTTAACGACAGTCGTACATAGGTCGGGCGACCGTGATTACACTGGGCGATATTGGGCGTGCGTTCCATCTCGCGCAGCAGCGACTCCTGTTCTTCATGCGAGAGCAGGCGACCGGACTTGATCGAACCTTTACAGGCGCGGTTACCCAGCCAGCGCTCGAGTACGCGCGCCCCGCCGCTGCTGCCTGCCTCATGATCGATACCGATCAGTCGACAGCTCTCCACCAGCTCAGCCACCATCTCCACCAGCGGTTCACTACCGAGCATGGCCGGCACAGAGCGAATCAGGAACGACTCGTCACCTGCCGCTTCCAGCTCCACACCGAAGTGATGCAAGGCTCCTGCATGGTCATGCAGCCAGGCAGCCGTCTCGCTGCCCACGCTCAACGATTCCGGCGTCAGCAGCATCTGGGTGGCGATATCGCCACCGGCAAGTTGCGCCTTCAGCTTCTCATAGGTCATGCGCTCATGGGCTGCATGCTGATCAATCAGTACCACGCCGCTATCGGTCTGGGCGAGAATATAACAGCGGTGAATCTGGGCCAGCGCCCGCCCCAGATCGAGACGTGCTGTTGTATCATATAAGCCTGCCGCCTCATGCGCCTCATGCACCCCGGATGATGCGAACAGCGTGCGCGCAATCTCC
This sequence comes from Zetaproteobacteria bacterium CG_4_9_14_3_um_filter_54_145, assembly GCA_002791575.1. Classification (GTDB taxonomy): domain Bacteria; phylum Pseudomonadota; class Zetaproteobacteria; order Mariprofundales; family Mariprofundaceae; genus Mariprofundus. The sequence goes on from PFXI01000086.1 coordinate 13,132, forward strand.
GCCGGCATCTGCTGCTGCGTAGCCGGCCTATAATCGCCGGAGGCAAAACGCGGCATGCTGCTACCCTGCCCGCCGCCAAAACCGGCCGTACCGGTCGAGCGCAGCATCGCCTGCAGAGCGGGCTCGCCTGTGGTGGATGAGACCGAATGACCCATGCGCTCAATGGCTGCGCGTACACAGGCCACGACACCCGAGCGTACGGTTTGCGGCGATTTGAAACGCACCTCCCGCTTGGCCGGATGTACATTGACATCAACATCAGCCGGGTCGATCTCCAGCCGCACGACCGCTACCGGATAACGGTCATGAAAGAGCACATCACGGTAGCCGGCGCGCAGGGCTGCTATCAGCTGTTTGTCGCGGATCACCCGCCCGTTGACCAGAAACATCATGCGCGTGGAGTCCCGGTAATGAAAGGTCGGCAAGCCCAGCCAGGCAGTGATCTGCATGCCTTCATGCTCAATACACTGCTCGATACTGTTATCGGCAAACTCTCTGCCCATTATAGTCTGCACGCGCGCCTTTACATCCTGCGCGGCAAAATCGAAACGCAGGCGCCCATCCATCTCCAGCTGCATGGAAACCGGGGCATTGGCCAGCGCCAGCCCACGGAAGGCATCGATAATCGCTGCCTCCTCGGTCTTGTCGCTGCGCATAAAATTGAGCCTGGCCGGTGTGTTGAGAAACAGATCCAGCACTTCGATGCGTGTGCCCTTGCGCGTGGCAGCGGGCTTAACCAGCGTCTCGCCGCCCCCGTCCACACGTACCTCGACACCTTCGCCACCATTTGCCGTCTGCATACGAAAGCGCGATACCGAAGCAATTGATGGCAACGCCTCACCGCGAAAGCCGTGGCTGGCAATCCGGTGCAGGTCTTCGGATGATTCAATCTTGCTGGTGGCATGACGCTGCAGGGAGAGCTTGGCATCCGCCGCACTCATGCCGTAGCCGTTATCATCCACCTCAATGCGCTTTTTGCCGGCACCGGCAATGCGCACAATAACGCGCGTGGCACCGGCATCGATGCTGTTTTCAACCAGCTCTTTCATGGCCGAGGCCGGGCGCTCCACCACCTCACCGGCGGCAATCTGGTTCGCCACCTGCGGCGAGAGTATATGAATCAGCTGATCAGACATCATTTGGGGCCAAAAACTGGGGGCACAACACGCTCCGGGTACATAATGGCCTAAACCTGCGCAGATCGGCCCCGCTAGTCCACATTCACGGCGTGCGGATTATCTCATGGCCGATAAGCAGTGAGCCTGAGCATTGTCCAGAAAAGTGTGTCCGCCTTTGTTCCTGCCTCGCCTCTACAACAACTCTCTGGCCTTTGATTAACACCACGCAACTCAATAACTCATGCCCGGCAGCACAGACAATAACGCATACCTGCCCCGCTCTTTAATTCGCACACATCAGACAATAGGTCTAGAATAAACCATTCAAGCATTCTTCTGTGGCGGGGGCTACTATGGTCAAAGTAAAAAAGAACTCTCAAACAAGCCCGCCCGCAGTGCTGAAAAAGCGTCCGACCGGCATTACCGGTCCGGATCAGATTAGGGACGGCGGCGCAGACTGCGGCAGGATGCAGCTCGAATGAACGATAAGCTCAAGGACAGTGAAGATCCGAGGCTTGCGCAGATGCTCGCATACGCCAGCACGCTGATCAGGTCGAGTCCGGATGGCGTTATCGCCGTGGACCCTGATCTCCGCATCACGGCATTGAATCCGCTTATGGAGCAGATCTGCGGCAAGAACCTGGAACAGATGATCGGACAGGAGTTGACTGAGATCCCGTTCATATGGGAAACGGGCGAAGGCGACAGGATCAGAGAAGGCCTTGAAGGGAAAGCCGTCGGCCCCAGGGAGGTTGCATACCCCATCCCCGGAGAGGAAACGGAGCGATTCTTCGAGTCTGTCATAGCCCCATTGTGCGGACCCGCAGGAGAAATCTTCGGTGCCGTGTTACGCGTTCGCGACATCACCGAGCGCAAGCAAATGGAAACCGAGCTGCGTGAAAGCGAGGAGGAATTCCACACGCTGGCCGAAGCCATGCCGCAAATCGTCTGGACCACACGCGCAGACGGCTGGTGTATTTATTTCAACCAGCATTGGATGGATTACACAGGACTCACGCTTGAAGAAAGCTTGGGCCACGGATGGAACAAACCGTTTCACCCCGACGACCAGCAGCAGGCATGGGACGCATGGCAGAAAGCGATTGAGGAAACCGGCATTTATTCGATCGAAAGCCGCTTGCGCCATGCCGATGGGTCGTACCGCTGGTGGTTGCTCCGAGGCGTGCCGCTACTGGGTGATGACGGCAGCATCCTCAAATGGATTGGTACCTGCACGGATATTCATGACCTCAAGATGGCAGAACTGGAACTCAAGCTATTTCGCGTCTTGCTCGACAATTCCAGCGATGCTATCGAAGTTATTGACCCCGTGACTCTACGGTTGATAGACGTAAACCTAACCCAATGCAACGCATTGGGTTACAGCCGGGAAGAACTGCTGTCCATGAAGATAACGGACATCGAAGCGGTATTTACTGCGGACCAAATGAAAGAGCTCCTAGCACGGATGCGTCAAGCGGGAGAGACGCGATTCGAAACTATACACCGACGCAAGGACGATACTACCTTCCCGGTGGAGGTCAGTGCCAAGCTGGTCGAACTCGACAAACCCTATGCACTGAACATCGTACGCGACATCACCGAGCGCAGGCGCGCCGAGGCGGAAGTACAAAAATTGCAGGAACAACTACGCGAACAGGCCATGCACGATCCGCTGACAGGTCTCTATAATCGCCGCTACCTCGACGAAACGATAAAACGCGAACTGGCCCGCGCGGCGCGCAACAACCAGTCGGTCGGGATCGTGATGTGCGACCTTGATCATTTCAAGCTCGTCAACGATACACACGGCCATCTGGCTGGCGACGAGGTATTGCGGGTGTTTGCCGGGCTGTTGAAAAAACATGCGCGCACCAGCGATATCGTTTGTCGTTTTGGCGGCGAGGAGTTTGTGATGTTTCTTCCGGATATGTCACCGGCTGTTGCATATCAACGCGCCGAGCTCTTGCGTACGGGACTTGCGGCGATACGGATAACGCTGGGAGCAGCCGTTATACAGATGACCGCCTCCTTCGGCGTGGCGGCCTTCCCCGAGAATGGCGAGACGATGGACAGTTTGATCCGTGCTGTGGATGCGGCAATGTACCAGGCCAAGGAGGCGGGTCGTGATCGCGTCGTGGTTGCATAGGTGCGCACTGAAGATGGTTCAGTGCCCACGTGAAGGAGTCTTTGCCGCCGGCGATGTGACCGGTTCGGCCAGATTACAAACGGACGAGCCAGCGGCAGAGCCCCTCTTTCGGGAACACAATCCACGCAATCGCCGATGCTGCAGTGTCGACCGAAGTGATCGATACGCAATGTGATGTATATCCGGTAATATTAGGGTTAATTGGCAATAGGTGCTACACTGACTTTCAACCACGCTTCCATGGCAGAGGTATTTATGGTCAAACCGAAACAGCATGCTAAAACAAACCAGAGCGCCGGGCTGCAAAAGAGCCCCACCGGCATCACCGGGCTGGATCAGATTACAGGCGGCGGCCTGCCCCGTGGACGGCCGACGCTGATATGCGGCGGTGCAGGCTGCGGCAAGACACTGCTGGCCATGGAATTTCTGGTACACGGTGCGACCAGGTTCAACGAGCCGGGCGTGTTTATGTCGTTTGAAGAGACAGCCCGGGATCTGACCCAGAATGTCGCCTCGCTCGGTTTCGACTTGAATGATCTGGTCGCGCACAAACAGATCGTGCTGGATTTTGTCTATATCGAGCGCAGTGAACTCGAAGCCAACGGCGAATATGATCTGGAAGGGTTGTTCATCCGCCTGGGCGCAGCCATTGATGCCATCGGCGCCAAACGGGTCGTACTCGATACCATCGAAACGCTCTTCTCCGGTCTGCCCGATCCGATCATCCTGCGTGCCGAACTGCGCCGGCTGTTCCGCTGGCTGAAAGAGAGAGGCGTGACGGCCATCATCACCGGCGAACGCGGCGACGGAACACTGACCCGTCAGGGGCTGGAGGAGTATGTCTCCGACTGCGTGATCGTGCTTGATCATCGCGTCAGCGAGCAGACCTCATCGCGGCGCCTGCGCGTGGTCAAGTATCGCGGCTCAACCCATGGCACCAACGAGTACCCGTTTCTGATCAATGCGGACGGCATTTCGGTACTGCCGGTCACGGCATTGGGCCTGAAACACACGGTCTCCGAGGAGCGTATCTCCAGCGGCGTTGCACGACTCGATGCGATGCTGGATGGCAGGGGCTACTACCGCGGCAGCAGCGTGTTGATCTCCGGTACGGCTGGGACAGGCAAGAGCAGTCTTGCCGCGCACTTTGCCGATGCCGCCTGCCGTCGCGGCGAGCGCGCACTCTACTTCTCCTTCGAGGAGTCACCGGATCAGATCATACGCAATATGCGCTCGATCGGCATCGACCTGCAGCCATGGGTAAAGGCAGGGCTGTTGCAGATCCATGCCCATCGTCCATCCTCTGCGGGTCTGGAGACACACCTGGCCATGAAACACAAACTGATCAGTGCGTTCAAGCCGCAGGTTGTCATTATGGATCCGCTGAACAGTTTCGTCATCGGAGACAATGAGATCGAAGTCAAAGCGATGCTGATACGACTGGTGGATTTTTTAAAGACCGAACAGATCACCGGCCTGTTCACCAACCTGGCCCCGGGCGGTAACCCGGTCGAGCAAACCGAGGTTGCCATCTCCTCACTGATCGATACCTGGCTGTTGCTGCGCGATATCGACAGCGGCGGCGAACGCAATCGCGGCCTCTCGATCCTGAAGTCGCGCGGCATGCCGCACTCGAATCAGATACGTGAATTTCTGTTGACCGACCACGGCGTGGAGCTGCGCGACGTCTATGTCGGACCGGAGGGGGTATTGACCGGCTCGGCAAGGCTGACCAAAGAGGCGGAAAATGAAGCCGCTAAGTTAATACGCAATCAGGAGGTGGAGCTCAGGCAGATCGAGCTGGAACGCAAACGCACAACGCTGGAGGCGCAGATCGCCATGCTGCGCGCCGAGTTTGCGGTACAGGAGATAGCCTCGATAAAAATCATCGGTCAGGAAACAGCCGAGAAAGCGCAGCTCGCACAGGGACGTGTCGATATGGGTGTCAGTCGAAAAGTGGATGCCATGCCGAACAAACAAAAAAAAAGTGACCCGCAATGAAAACGAACCCATCCCCTCACGCACACCCGGAAGAGAAGCAGACGCCGAAACACTTTATCCTGAAACTCTACGTCGCCGGGCAATCGCCAAAATCGATCAAGGCCATCGCCAACATTCAAAAGATATGCAGGGAGAACCTGCACGGGCGTTATGAACTGGAGGTGATCGACCTCTACGAGCGCCCTGAACTGGCACAGGCCGATCAGATCGTCGCCCTGCCGACACTGATACGAAAACTACCACCCCCGCTGCGTCGCATCATCGGTGACCTGTCGGACACCGAGCGTGTGCTGGTGGGGCTGGATATAGAAAAAGCCTAATGACAAACAAACCCACACCTCTACAGCAGCTGACGGCAGAAAATAAAGAGCTGCGCGACCGGCTGGGTGAAGCCGAAGAGACACTGCGCGCCATTCGTAACAGTGAGGTGGACGCGCTTGTGTTAGCCGGATCGGAGGGCGATTACATCCATGCACTGGCAGGTGCTCTGGAGCCTTACCGCGTTATGGTCGAGTCCATGAATGAGGGGGCACTGACGCTGGCGGTGGATGGCACCATTCTCTACTGCAACAGCCGTTTCGCCGAACGGGCCAAGAGACAGCAAGGGCAGATCGTCGGCACATCCTTGCAGCAGATGCTCGCCGATCAGGACCGGGAGCGTTTCGAAGCCATGCTTGTTCAGGCTGCAGAGAAGGAGATCAGGGCAGCGCTGACGCTGCAGGCGGCTGACGATACGCAGACACCCACCCTCTTCTCGATGTCGCCACTGCCGCAAAGCGAAGGCAAGGTGATCTCCGTCGTCACAGCCGATCTGAGCGAGGTGATTGCTGCAGCCGAAACACGGGCGCGTTTGGCGCTGATTGTCGAATCCTCCGACGATGCCATCATCTCCACTACCCTGAACGGGGTAATCGGGAGCTGGAACCGGGCGGCCATACAGCTGTTCGGCTACACAGCCGAGGAGGCGATCGGACAGACGATCGGATCCCTTACTGTTCCGCCCGAGCGCTTACATGAGATGGCTCAGGAACTCAATACTATCCGGCTGGGAGAGCAGGGCAATCGCATTAAAAAAGGTTATTTTCCGATTAGCAGCTTTTCCAAATAATCATTATCCCATCCAGCTTTTAGCCTTC
>PFXI01000115.1 GCA_002791575.1 Zetaproteobacteria bacterium CG_4_9_14_3_um_filter_54_145
ACACTCACTCCGTCTTAACCAAATTTAATCTGTTATTGTCGAAATAACCATTTTTGCAACCAATGGCTGCTCATGATTTTAATGCGATTGCCCTGCTTCAACTATGCCACAGGCTTGACCATGACCAATAGTAAATTCAATGCGCTTTTTGGCGGGCTGCCGAGGCAGCCCGAAGCTAAACTGACTCAGCGGGAGATGGATATTGCCGCCTCCATTCAGAAGGTGACCGAAGAGGTGGTGCTACGCCTGGCGAGAACGATAAAGCTGGAGCTGGGCGTGGACCACCTCTGTATGGCAGGTGGCGTGGCGCTGAACTGTGTGGCCAACGGTGAGCTGGTGCGTGCAGGTATCTTCGATGATATCTGGATTCAACCGGCAGCAGGTGATGCCGGAGGGGCCGTGGGCGCGGCACTGTCAGTATGGCATCAGTATATGGAGAAGCCGCGCACGGCTAATCCGCATGATGGCATGCAGGGCTCCTATCTGGGGTGCCGCTATGGCGATGATGAGATTGAGACGTACCTGACTTCGGTCAATGCCTCATGGCAGCGTATGGATGATCAAGCGCTGATGCCGCATCTGGCGCAGCTTCTGGATCAGGGCTGTGTGATCGGCTGGATGCAGGGGCGAATGGAGTTCGGTCCTCGTGCGCTTGGAGCGCGCTCGATTCTTGGTGATGCGCGTAATATGCAGATGCAGTCGGTGATGAATCTGAAGATCAAGTATCGTGAATCCTTTCGACCGTTTGCACCAATCGTCAAGGCAGAGCGGGTTGCAGACTACTTTGAGCATGAAGGTGAAAGCCCCTATATGCTGATTGTGGCGCCGGTGAAAAAAGCTATTCGACGAACGATGACAGAAGAGCAGGAGCAGTTGTTTGGTCTCGATAAACTGAACGTGGCTCGATCAGAGCTGCCTGCAATCACGCATGTCGATTATTCGGCACGTCTGCAGACAGTCCATCAACAGACCAATCCGCGCCTGAGTCACTTGCTCGAAGCCTTCGACACGTTGACCGGTTGTGGTGTGCTGGTTAATACATCATTTAATGTGCGCGGTGAGCCGATCGTCAATTCACCGGAAGATGCGTACCGCTGTTTTATGCGTACTGAGATGGATTATCTGGTAATTGAAAACTACCTGCTGGCCATGGTGGATCAGCCACCGTGGGAGAAAAGCAATGATTGGCAACGCGAGTTCGAGCTGGACTAGCCCGAGCTAACATAAGCTTGAGCCACGAATTTCACGAATGAGCACGAATGAACACGAATGAACACGAATGAACACGAATGAACACGAATTTCACGAATGAACACGAATGAACACGAATGAACACGAATGAACACGAATATTTTTTTAGGGCAATTTGTGCTATATGTATCCCGATCTACGTCTGCTCGTGTCGCTAGTTGTACGCGGGCGTGGATACTCTGATCAGTATTTACACTATTTGTGTTCATTCGTGGCTAAACTTATTAATGCATAGATTGAAGAGGGGTGACGATGTCACATATGGAAATTCCTGAACTCGACAGGACTGGCCTGCGCCGGTTCGGACTGATACTCGGCGCCATATTGGCCCTGCTGTTCGGTCTGCTGTTACCCTGGACCGGGCAAGAACGACCGGCGATTGTATGGGTTGGTACAGGCTTGCTGGTGATGGCATGGGCACTGGTTGCGCCGGACTCGATGAACAGCCTGTACAGGCCGTGGATGCGGGTTGCCATGATGATCGGCAGTGTGGTCAATGCTACTGTTCTGGCAATTGTATTTTTCATGGTGATAACGCCGATGGGGATGATCATGCGTATGATGGGAAAGGATCCTATGCGTCGTAAACTGGATAAAAGTCTGGCTAGCTACCGGATGATCAGTAAGGTACGCGCCGACAACCATGTTGAGAGGCCGTTCTAGTGCTCGATTTATGCAAAGATTTGTGGGACTTCATGAAAGAGCGTAAAAAGTTCTGGCTGGCGCCGATCATTATCGTGCTGCTGCTGCTCGGCATTCTGATCGTTTTTGCCCAGGGCTCTGCCGTGGCTCCATTTATCTACACGCTGTTTTAACCCATACAGTATGTCATTGCCAAAAATATCTGTCATCACCGCAACGTATAACGCCAAAGAGACGCTGCTTGATGCCATTGAATCCATTCTGGCTCAGAACTACTGTAATGTGGAACTGGTTGTTATCGATGGTGGATCAACAGATGGCACAACAGAGTTGCTGGCGCCTTACCGTGATCGGATCGATGTCTATATCTCTGAACCTGATGAAGGCATTTATGATGCGCTGAACAAGGGCATCAGCCATGCAACGGGTGATGTTATCGGCTTTCTACATGCAGATGATCTGTTTGCAGATGAGTTTGTCCTTTCCACAGTTGCAGAGGCTTTTGCTGCTGATGGCGTGAGTGCGGTCTATGGAGATCTTGTTTATATCAGCAAGGTTACACCCGATAAGGTGATCCGTTACTGGAAGTCCGGAGAGTATGCGGTAAAGAAATTGAAACAGGGCTGGATGCCTCCACATCCCACATTTTACGTGCGATGCGAGGTATATCAGCGCTTCGGTGCATTTGACAGATCATTCCGGATTGCGGCCGATTATGACTGCATGTTACGTTTTCTCGCCCGGGCGAAACTGGAATGTGTGTACATCCCCCAAGTGCTGGTAAAGATGCGGGTAGGGGGGGCCAGTAATCGCTCTCTGGGCAATATTATCAGAAAAACCATGGAGGATTACCGGGCACTGAAGGGCAACGGTGTCGGAGGATTGAAGGCACTGATGTGGAAAAACTTCAGTAAGTTGCCGCAGTTCTTCAAACGACAAGCGTAATGGTCGGCTCAGCTAACAAATGATCTCTCCATGGAAGTGGTTTAGTAAGCGCGCGATGTTTAGAGTCCCGCTTTGTAACAGCATGGTTTATCGTGCATGCCATGCTACAGGCTGGCAGGTAGGTCAACACCTGCCGGCAAGCTTGCCAGTTATCAATTAGAGCCTTGTCGTCTATAATCCGGCAACTATCGAAAGGGGAATTCATTGAAGAAAGCACTGATCACCGGCGTAACCGGACAGGATGGATCGTATCTGGCGGAGTTTCTGCTTAAAAAGGGTTATCAGGTACATGGTATCAAGCGCCGTGCCTCTTCATTCAATACGCAGCGGGTCGATCACATCTATCAGGATCCGCATGTGGAGAATAAGCATTTTGTGCTGCACTACGGCGACCTGACCGATACTTCCAACCTGACACGTATCCTGCAGGAGGTGCAGCCCGACGAGGTTTACAACCTGGGGGCGCAGTCACATGTGGCCGTTTCCTTCGAAGCGCCCGAATATACCGCCGATGTTGATGGTATTGGCACCCTGCGTCTGCTGGAGGCGATTCGCCTGCTGGGCATGGAGAAGAAGGTTCGCTTTTATCAGGCATCTACCTCCGAGCTGTTCGGTGAGGTGCAGGAGATTCCGCAACGGGAGACCACTCCGTTTTATCCCCGCTCCCCCTATGCGGTGGCCAAGATGTATGCCTACTGGATTGTTGTGAATTATCGCGAATCGTACGGTATGTATGCCTGCAATGGTATTTTGTTCAATCATGAATCGCCGCGCCGTGGTGAGACCTTCGTGACCAGAAAAATTACGCGCGGGCTCTGCAATATTGCTCAGGGGCTGGAGCAGTGCCTCTATATGGGTAATATGGATGCGTTGCGTGACTGGGGCCATGCTAAAGACTATGTGCGCATGCAGTGGATGATGTTGCAGCAGGAGCAGCCTGAAGACTTTGTCATAGCTACCGGTGTACAGTATTCGGTACGTCAGTTTATTGCCTGGTCGGCCAGCGAGTTGGGTGTCACGCTGCGCTTTGAGGGCGAAGGTCTGGATGAGGTTGGTATTGTGGTGTCACTCGACCCGGCAAAGAGCGCAAGTCATCCATCGCTCTCTGTCGGCGATGTTTTGGTACGTGTAGATCCGCGCTACTTCCGTCCTGCAGAGGTGGAAACCCTGCTGGGTGACCCGAGCAAGGCAAAAGAGAAGCTGGGCTGGACGCCGGAAATTACGGTGCAGGAGATGTGTGCGGAGATGGTGGCCGAGGATCTTAAAGCTGCCAAGCGCCATGCGCTGTTGAAAGAACATGGCTATAGCGTTGCTGTTGCCATTGAATGAGGGAAAGATAGGACTGAGAGAGTATCAGGACTAAGGACTAAGGACTAAGAGGAAAGGACTAAGGACTAAGGAACAGAGATGGAACAAGGAATGAAGGCTGATGAACTTAGTCCTGATCCGGTGAATGGCGAAGCCAGAGAGTATCCCTTGGGGGAGTCCTCCGGACTTAGTCCTGATGTCGTTTCCCGCTTTGAGGATTTGATCGCATGGCAGAAAGCTCGCGAGTTGACGCGTGAAATTTATGCCGTGACGAGTTCAGGCAAATTTAGCCGTGACTTTGGCTTGAGGGATCAGATTCGCCGGGCCTCTGTATCAATCATGTCCAACCTTGCTGAAGGGTTTGATCGGGCAAGCAGAGCTGATTTTCATAGGTTTATTGTTATTGCTAAAGGTTCGTGTGCAGAAGTCAGAGCCCAACTTTATGTCGCACTGGATGCCGGATATATAAGCAGGGAGATGGCTGTACGGCTTCACGATATGGCGACAGAAGTTTCAAGAATATTAGCGGGTTTCACTGCTGTCCGGTTAAACATTGATCAGGCTCAGTTGGTTTAAATTTTCAGTTGGTTGTCGTTTTGGTGGAGGCGATTGTTTCAT
>PFXI01000048.1 GCA_002791575.1 Zetaproteobacteria bacterium CG_4_9_14_3_um_filter_54_145
TCTGGAAAAACACACGGGCAAAACAAAAATTAAAACGATCAATTCCACGAACGAGTCATTGCCGATCAATATCACTCAGACTTTTGCAAGTGGCTCAATGGTAACTTTGTTTTAGATTCACTCAGGTCGATGTTGTTGCTCAATAGAGATGGTTCTTGGGGTATTACGCTTCTAAAATATTTTTGGCCCTATACAGTCGGCTCTACTTGCGCTGTCCATCAAAAGGAAGTTCAGGCGTTAATTTTTTACACTTAATGCGCTTTTAAAAGTTCCGGGGCACGATATTTAATTAGAAAAAATAGTCGAGTGGATAGGGCCATGCCTTGAATGGCGGACGTGACGCCGTTTTTGATGGCAGGTTTTGCCAAGGGTGAATCTCTATCAGATACTACAACTCCGATAACTACAGTTGTTGGTGTCGGAATCGATCCGGTTGAAGCCGAAGCCGGCTTGCGGCGTGGCCTCTCTCCTGCGGGAGTGGGTGTTTCTCCCCGGGTGAGGATAGCGTGCTGCGCATCAATGACTGTATCCTGAAGGAGTCAACATGGTCTATCTCTATCTTTCGATCGCTATTGTCGCTGAAGTGATCGGCACAAGTGCGTTGAAAGCATCAGCGGAGTTCAGCCGGCTCTGGCCGAGCCTGCTGGTGGTGACGGCTTACTGCACCGCCTTCTATTTTTTATCGCTGGTGCTGAAAACCATGCCGCTGGGCATTGCCTATGCGATATGGTGTGGTGCGGGTATTGCCTTGATCGCCATCGTTGGAGCCGTCGTGTTCAGGCAGATGCCGGATCTGCCAGCGATTATCGGCATGTCATTGATCATCGCCGGTGTTGTTGTGATGAACCTCTTCTCAACAACGACGGTTCACTGATCCCTTATAGCAGATCCAGCGCGCGATCCAGGCCACCATGGGAGAGGGAGTAGGGGGCAAGCTCGCGTACGCGTGGCTTGGCGTGGAAGGCGATGCCCATGCCTGCTGCCTCAATCATCGGCAGATCATTGGCGCCATCACCGATGGCAATGGTCTGCGTCATTGGAATATTCCATGCTGCAGCCTTGCTTAACAGGGCTGTGCGTTTGCTGTTGGCATCAACGATCGAGCCGTGGAAACCGCCGGTGAGCTTACCGTCAACAATCTCCAGTTCATTGCCCATCGAGAAATCCAGCCCGAGCATTTTCTCGAAATGGTTGGTGTAGAAGGTGAAGCCGCCGGAGACAAGTCCGGTTTTCCAGCCGTGTGCCTGCAGACCCCGGATCAGCGACTGGGCCCCTTCGGTCAGGCGGATGCGCTCATCGAGCACCTGTTGCAGGACGCCGGCATCCAGCCCTCTGAGTAGTTTGACACGCTCGGTGAAGGAGGCGGCGAAATCGAGTTTACCCTCCATCGAGAGTTGGGTGATGGCGGCGATCTGTGGCTTGATACCCATGAAGTCGGCAATCTCGTCGATGCATTCACACTGGATCAGCGTTGAATCCATATCCATCAAGAGCAGGCCCGGTTCGGCCAGACTGGGGCTGGGTTTAAGTGGCGTGATGGCAATATCGACCCCCAGACGTTCGGAGAGCGGGCGCAGATGCATGGTCATGGTTTTGGCATCGATTCCCCCGCTCAGCAGCATGCGACAGTAACCCGGCTGTGTAGCCACCTGCAGTATGCCGATGCGCTCAAGCGCCAGCGATGCGCAGATCTCCCTGAAGGTGGTGAAATCATGACAGCCGAAAATATGCGCGTTCAGGTGTGTCGCTTCCAGATCGGCATGCCAGATATCCAGGCGTTTACCCTGTTTCAGGCTGATCTGCAGCTGTACCGCTTCCAGCGTGGCGCAAGCGTAATGCTCACGCAGTCGCCAGAGGTCATGGGTGCTGCAGAGCAGCAGCTTACCTTCGCCGGGCACATCAAATTGCGGCGACTTGACCGGGATCGGCAGCAGGAAGTCCGGCGGCAACAGAATATTACTCAGCATGATATTGCTCCTTGCGGGGGAAAGAGGTGAAGCTCACGATGTTGTACTCTCCAGCAGCGAATCGAGGAAGGCAATGCAAGCCTTCAGGCGTTCGCGCTGGTTCTCACTGCCGTGCAGCAGGGTCAGATTGCCATCCGGGGTGAGGCGGAACAGATGCGGTTCGCGCTGCACACGGCTGAACAGCGCGGCCGGCTCAATCGGGGAGTCGGCAGTGAAACTCAGCCGCAAGCCGAGGTTGTCGGCGCGGATGGCGGAGAGGGCAAGTGCCTGCGCCCGCCAGCGGATACGGGCGTTTTCCAGACAGTATTTGGCTTCATCCGGCATACGACCGAAACGATCGGTCATCTCCTCGAACAGTAGCGTGATCTGGGCATCATCATCAGCGCGGGCAATACGCCTGTAGAGGCTCAGTCGCTCGCCTGGCTGCGGCATATAATCCGGTGGCAGGATGGCGTTGTTGCCCAGATGCATATCCAGTGGCTGCTTCGGTCTGGGCGCCTTGCCGCGTGCTTCGGCAACCGCATCGCTGAGCATATCCAGATACATATCCAGCCCGATCTCATCGATTCTGCCGCTCTGCTCGGCACCGAGCAGATTGCCGGCACCGCGAATCTCCATGTCCTGACGGGCCAGCAGAAAGCCTGCGCCGAGCTCCGAGTGTTCGGCGATTGCCTGCAGCCGCTCGCGCGCATCGGCGGTCATCGCACGCGCATCGGGTGTGAACAGGTAAGCATAGGCCTGACGATGGCTGCGCCCGACACGGCCGCGAATCTGATGCAGTTGCGACAGCCCCAACAGGTCGGCGCGCTCGACAATCAGTGTATTGGCATTGGCCACATCCAGTCCCGATTCGATAATGGTTGTACAGACCAGCACATGCAGTCGTCCCTCATAAAAGGCGAGCATCTGCCGGTCCAGCTCGGCCGGTGTCATCTGGCCGTGAGCGATGCCGATGGCGGCTTCCGGCACATCTTCACGCAAGCGCGCGGTAATGCGTTCGATGCTCTGCACATGATTGTGCAGATAATAGACCTGCCCGCCGCGGTAGAGCTCACGGCGGATGGCTTCGGCGGCGATATGCCGGTCAAAGCTGGATACCATGGTGCGGATGGCCTCCCGCTCGGCCGGCGGAGTACTGATGATCGATACACTGCGCAGGCCCGAGAGTGTCTGATGCAGTGTGCGCGGAATCGGCGTGGCAGTCAGCGTCAGCAGATCCACGCTGGCATGCAATGATTTCAGTTTCTGTTTGTGTTTGACGCCAAAGCGCTGCTCCTCATCCACAATGACCATGCCCAGATCGGCGAAGGCGAAATTGTCCGAGAGCAGGCGATGCGTGCCGACTATGATGCGGATCTCGCCACCGGCAAGCTCACGGGTAATGCGTTCGGCCTCTTTTTTGCCCTGCAGGCGCGAAATCAATGCCACCTTCAGGTTACTGCCGATAAAGCGTTCGCTAAAGCTGGTAAAGTGCTGGTTGGCCAGCACAGTGGTCGGTGCGAGTATGGCTACCTGCCGGCCTGATTCGGCGACGATAAAGGCAGCCCGCATGGCTACCTCGGTTTTGCCGAAGCCGACATCACCGCAGACGACCCGGTCCATGGGTTTGTCGCGCGCCAGATCAGCCAGAACGGCATCAATGGCCTGCGCCTGATCGTCGGTCTCTTCAAACGGGAAGCGGGCGGCGAACTCTTCGTAGGCATCCTGCAGTGCGCCTTGCAGCAGGCATGGCGGGCGTATGGCACTGGTGCGCTCGGCTTCCAGCTCGATTAGCTCATGAGCCATGGCCAGCAGGTCGGTTTTAACCCGCTCGCGTGTGCGTTTCCATTTCTCCGAGCCCAGCTTGTTGAGCTTTGGAGCATCCTCGCCGGTATAGCGATGCAGGCGTGCCAGCTCTTCGACAGGCACAAACACATGCGCCTTGTCGGCATATTCGATCTTGATGAAGTCGGCGAGATCACCATCCTCATCAATTGTTTCCAGCCCGTGGTAGCGACCGACGCCGTGATCCTCGTGTACAACCGGATCGCCCGGCTTCAATTCGGCAAGGCTGGTGAAAATATCGGCATGCAGGACTGTTCTGCCCGAGCGGCGCTTGCGCGGCAGTCGCTGGCCGAGCAGCTCCCTGCCGGTAAGCAGCATCCGTTTTGTTTGCGGTAGCACAAAGCCTGTGTCGAGATAGCCGATGCAGCTGGTGATGGCGCCGGCAAAAGCATCACTGAGCTCCATACAGGCTTCCAGCATACGCTCCTGCTGGCCGAGGCCGTGGGCGACCAGTTCAATTTGCCAGCCCTGTGTCAATTTTTCAGTCAGCGCATCGCGCAGCGCATGCAACGGCTGTTTTTCAGTTGCGAAATCGACCAGTGACGGTGCCGGCTGAATCACAGTGACAGAGCGCGGTGCCCGCGGTTTGATTGCGCTTTCAACAGCGTAGAGCTCCTGCGGGCTGATGCTCGGCTCGCTGCTTGCGCGCACCATGTCGAACTGCCCGCGCACCTGCTCGGCAAACGCTTCGCGGCGACTGTTGATATTGCTGACGGTATAGATTTCAGCATCTGCGGGCAGATAATCGTTCAGTCGGGCTGTGCTTTCATAAGCCAGAGGCAGCAGCGCTTCGATGCCGGGGTGGGGGCGTCCAGCCTGTACCGATGTCAGCATCGGATGTGTACGCAGGTGCGGAAAGCGGGCGCGGAAAGCGGCGGTAAAAGAGTCCCTGCCGTGTTGATCGAGAATCACCTCTCGCACCGGTACCGAGGTGAAGGCGGGCAGCGATTCACCCGAGCGCTGCGTTTCCGGATCAAAACGGCGAATCGATTCGATCTCATCACCAAACATATCGATGCGTAGCGGCGTCTCTTCCGTTGCCGGCCACACATCAAACAGGCCGCCTCTGGCGGCAAACTCGCCGGCAGCGAGCACACGCTCGGCCGGTGACATGCCGGCTTCAGCCAGCCGCAACTTCAGTGTGGCGATATCCAGCATATCGCCCGGTTTAATCTGCCACACATGTGCCGCCACCACTTCCGGTGGAGCAATGCGCTGCAGCCATGCCGGCAGGGCGGTTAGCAGCAGTCCGGTCGGATTCGGTGTGTTGAGCAGCCGGGCCAGTGTGGCGAAGCGCTCGCCGACAAGGCCGTGATGCGGGGAGACACGGTCATAGGGCAGTACCTCCCATGCGGGCATGCGCCAGAGACGCTGCGGTTGATCGCTGAGAAAAAAAGCCACCTCTTCGACCAGCTGCCGGTAGGCGCGCAGGTCCGGGCAGATCCAGACACTGAAACGGTCAGTTCTGGCCAGCTCTGCCAGTTGCCAGGCCAGTCCTGTCAGTGATGATAAGTCGGATGAGTTCGGAGTCGATTGCATGCTGGCGCGGCATGCTGCCGCAAAGCGGAAGTTGCAGCTACCGCTTCAGATGCCTGATGCATCGACAGAGGCAGGCTTCGGATCTCTGAGCGCCGCGCGATGCGTCTTGATGATGCCGTTGATCTCGTCACTCGATTGAATAATCTCATTGACCGACTCGATGGTATCAGCCGGCGGGTCTGTCAGCAGGATCATTTCGGCTGTCATCATGATGCCGGTCAGCGCATTATTCAGATCATGGGAGAGGTCGCTGCAAAATTTTTCCCGCTCCTGCTCGGCCTTGTGCAGTTTCAGTTCGGCCTCGGAGACCCTGCTTTCCAGTTGCTGGATGGTGCGGCGGGTCTGGATGTCTGCCAGTGCCCGGTTCATCCTGGCTTTGAATAGTGTGGCGTTGAATGGTTTGAGCAGAAAATCATCGGCACCGGCCTGAATATATGTGGCCATGGTTTCGAGGTTGTCATGGGCGGAGATCATAACAATGGTGGTCTGCCGGCTGTGATCTCCCTGGCGGATGCTTTTCACGATATCCATGCTGTTGTCACCGGGCAGCACAATGTCGAGCAGCACAATGTCCGGATGCTGTTGCTGGACAATGGCGATAGCCTCCTTGCTGCCGGAGGCGGTGATCGCTTCATGGCCCAGTGCGAGTAGCAGTTTCTTGAGGATGTTACGGATAATATCCTCATCATCGACAATCAGTATGCGCGCCTTTCTCTCCATGATTGAAATCCCCGGTGTTTTGATCGGCTAAAACTTTATCAGTCATTGCCGGCCGATGGAAGTTGCCATTTCGCGGGCGCGGTGGCTGGTGTAGTGTTTGCTCCCTGATCAAGGTGGCCAGCTCATCCGGTCAGACCCCTGAAGGAGGTTCGCTTGTCAGACGCCCCGAACAACACTCCGCTGCTCAATAGCGATGAAGCACTTCAGCTGGCGAAGTGGGATGAAACGCGCTTGCGCGAGTTGCTGGGTGATATGCACGCCTCCGAGCTTGCCGAGCTGCTGCTCTCCTGCCGCAAGGATGAAGAGCGCAGTACGCTGATTGAATCCATTCCTGATGAACTGCTCGGTGAGGCGATGCTCGAGCTGCCGGAAGGTATGCAGGAAGACCTGCTGACCGATTTCAATGCTGATGAAGTCGAAGAGGTGGTGGAACATCTCGATTCCGATGATGCCGCCGATTTCCTGCAGGCTGTGGACAAGGACGTTGCCGATGAGGTGATGGAGCGGCTGGAGCCATCCGATCGCCGTGAAATCGAACAGCTGATGAGTCATGACGAGGAGACAGCTGGCGGCCTGATGCAGGCGGAGCTGTTCAAGGTGCGTGCAGGCTGGTCGGTCGAGAAGGTGCTGCAGGTGCTACGCCGTTTCGGCAAAGAGATTGAAAACCTCAACTATGTCTACGTGGTGGATGATGATGATCTGCTCGTCGGCGCACTCTCGCTGCATGCACTGCTGTTTGCCGAGCCGGACGTCATGGTCAGCGATCTGGCCGATGTTGATTTCCCGCGGGTGCTGGCCGGACAGGATCAGGAAGATGTGGTTCGCATCTTTGAGAAATTCGATGTGTTGGCGCTGCCGGTGGTCAATGAGCGCGGTGCGCTGATCGGCCGCATTACTGCCGATGACGTGATCGATGTGATTCATGAAGAGGCGACAGAGGATATGTATCGTCTGGCAGCACTGTCTGATCAGGACGATCTGGCAGAACCTGTTGCTATCACTGCAGGCCGGCGCGGTGTCTGGCTGGCGGTGAATCTGGTGACGGCCATTGCCGCTTCACTGGTGATTGCCCAGTTCGAGGCGACGATTGAAAAGGTAGTGGCGCTGGCCGTGTTGATGCCGATTGTGGCCAGCATGGGCGGTATTGCCGGTACGCAGACGCTGACGGTGATTGTGCGCGGTATTGCGCTTGGTCGTATTACCTTTGCCAATGCCCGTCGCACGCTGATCAAGGAGGTGTCGGTCGGGCTGGTTTCCGGGCTGGTCTTCGCTCTTGTTATCGGCACGATCGCATCGTTATGGTTTCCGGATCTGGGTGTGCAACTGGGCGCGATTATTGCGGCGGCAATGCTGCTTAATCTGTTTGCCGCAGGCCTTGCTGGTTCATTGATTCCACTGACATTGCAGCGCTTGAAAATCGATCCGGCGCTGGCATCCGGGACTATCCTGACCACGGTGACCGATGTGGTCGGCTTCTTTGCGTTTCTCGGCCTGGCTACACTTTTCCTTATTTAGGGATACTCTGAATAAGTCAGAGTACCCGTGCAGGCCATGGACGGCCTGCCACAATCCGCAGGAACGCGGGATTGGACGGCGCCGCCGCCTTCAGGCGAACGGCACGATGCCGCGAGTCAAAATAAAACGCTGTAAGCGCTTGATTTTGTGAGCAAAGGAAAAATCACACTTTTTCCTTTGCGTGCTGAAAAACTACATGGATGTAGTTTTTCAGAGCATCCTTAGAGTTGATGATGGTTAGTATGCCAGGAGCAGAGATGAGCAGAAGCAGATTACCCGCCGAATGGGAAGTGCAGAGCGGCGTGTTGCTGGCATGGCCGCATGCCGGCAGTGACTGGGTGGATACGCTTGCGGTGGTTGCACCGTGCGTGGCTGCCATTGTGGCTGCCATCAGTCGTTTCGAGCAGGTCGTGCTGGTGGTTGATCATGCCGAGCAGGTCAAACCGTTTCTGCTTGCCGCCGGTGTACAGCTTGAGCGGGTACGCATGATTGCATTGCCGACCAACGATACCTGGGTACGCGACTTCGGTGCGATCACTATTGAAGAAGAGGGTAGATTTCGCCTGCTGGATTTCAACTTCAATGGCTGGGGGCTGAAATTTGCAGCCAATCTCGATAATCAGGTGAGTGCCCGCCTGCATGCCGCAGGCGTGCTGGGCAGCAGTCCGATGACATCACCCGGCCTGATTCTGGAGGGCGGCTCGATCGACAGTGATGGCGCCGGCACTATTCTGACCACTGCCGACTGCCTGCTGTCAATCAATCGCAATGCCCATATGTCGCAGGCTGAGATCGAGCAGCAGTTGCGCGGCTTGCTTGGTGCCGACAGGTTCCTGTGGTTGCATCATGGTCATCTGGCCGGAGACGACACCGACAGCCATATCGATATTCTGGCCCGGTTTGCCACACCCGATACGATTATTCATATGCACTGCGATGATGCGGATGATGAGCACTATGCCGAATTTGCCGCCATGCAGTCCGAGCTACAGGCATTTCGCACCGCTGCTGGCGAGCCCTACCGGCTGGTGGCGCTGCCCTGGCCGAAGGCGAAGGTGAATAGCGATGGTGATCTGGTGGCTCCCTCCTATGCCAATTTCCTGATTATCAATGGAGCGGTGCTGGTGCCTACCTATAAGGATGCGGCCGATACAGGTGCACTGGCTCTGATTGCGGCCTGTTTTCCGGGGCGCGAGGTGATCGGTATTGATTCAACAGCTTTGATCGAGCAGGGCGGTAGCCTGCACTGCATGACCATGCAGTTTCCACAAGGGGTGTTAGCATGAGTGTATTGCGTACGGGGTTGGTGCAGCAGCACTGCGGTGAGGATAAAGCGGCCAATCTGGCCGCGAGTATCGAGGGTATTCGTGAGGCGGCTGCGATGGGAGCCAGACTGGTTGTGCTGCAGGAGCTGCATGCAACCCCCTATTTCTGTCAGGTTGAGGATCCGGCCAATTTTGACCTGGCTGAATCGATACCGGGACCGTCCAGCGATATCCTGTCCGCGGTGGCAGCCGAGCTTGGGGTGGTGATTGTTGCCTCGTTATTCGAGCGGCGGGCTGCAGGGCTGTATCACAATACGGCTGTGGTGCTGGAAACGGACGGCAGTATTGCCGGCATCTACCGCAAGATGCATATCCCGGATGACCCGGCCTTTTACGAAAAATTCTATTTTACCCCCGGTGATATCGGTTTTGAACCGATTGATACATCTGTAGGGCGCCTCGGTGTGCTGATCTGCTGGGATCAGTGGTATCCGGAGGCTGCTCGCTTGATGGCCATGGCCGGTGCCGATATGCTGATCTATCCAACAGCCATTGGCTGGGCGCCTTCGGAGCCTGAGGATGAACAACTGCGTCAGCGCGATGCCTGGGAGATCAGTATGCGCGGCCATGCCGTGGCAAACGGTTTGCCGGTACTCTGTGCTAACCGCACCGGCTTTGAGCCGCATCCGCATGATGATAGCGGCCTCGACTTCTGGGGTGGCAGTTTTGTTGCCGGACCGCAGGGTGAAATGCTGAGCGTTGCTGCGGCTGATGAGCAGAGCGTGATGGTGGTCGATGTCGATCTGGGACGCAGTGAGGCGGTGCGCCGCATGTGGCCTTTCCTGCGCGACCGGCGCATCGATATGTATGATGAGCTGGCATTAAGGTACAGGGATTAAACCAGCTTTATCGATTATGCGGTTCTCATTCGCCGCTCATCCGGCTAGTCTCGCCGGTCAATTCAGGAGATTTTACTATGTCCCAAACGATCCATCACAAGCTGATTATTCTCGGTTCCGGTCCTGCCGGTTATACCGCAGCAATTTATGCCGCACGCGCCAATCTGAGTCCTGTGGTGATTCAGGGTCAGCAGGCAGGCGGCCAGCTGACGACAACGACCGATGTGGATAATTACCCGGGCTACAAGGATGGCGTGCAGGGCCCCGAGATGATGGAAGATTTCAAGGCTCAGGCAGAACGCTTCGGTACCGAAATTATCTGGGACCACATCAATGATGCGGATCTCTCAGCGCGGCCGTTTACGCTCAAGGGCGATGACGGCACCTACACCTGTGATGCGCTGATTATTGCCACCGGAGCTTCAGCTATGTATCTGGGGCTGCCGAGTGAAGAGACTTTTGCCGGACGCGGTGTTTCGGCATGTGCCACCTGTGACGGCTTCTTCTACCGTGGTAAGGATGTGGCTGTTGTCGGCGGTGGCGATACAGCCGTTGAAGAGGCGATCTATCTGGCCAACCTGTGTAACAAGGTGACGCTGATTCACCGTCGTGATGCGCTCAGAGCCGAGAAGATCATGCAGGACAAGCTGCTGGCCACAGCCAATATCGAAGTGGCCTGGAACAGTACCACCGACGAGATCCTCGGTGATGAAACAGGCGTGACCGGTATTCGTTTGCAATCCACCGTTGATGACTCCACACGCGATCTGGCCGTTCACGGTGTGTTTATCGCCATCGGTCACAAGCCGAACACCGGCTTTCTGCGCGGGCAGCTGGATATGGATGCAACCGGTTACCTGAAAACCAAAGGCAAGAGTACAGCTACCTCGGTTGAAGGCGTATTCGCTGCGGGCGATGTGGCTGATCCGATCTATCGTCAGGCGGTCACCAGTGCCGGTGAAGGTTGCAAGGCGGCACTTGATGTTGAGCGCTGGTTCTCTGCACAGGAGTAATTAGACGTCATTATGGCGGGCAAGTGAGGGAGGGCACTGTTTACAGTGCCCTTTTTCTTTTCCGGTGACCGTTCCGGAAAAGAAAAAGGTTTGGGCCCGCATGGCGCCTTTTGGCACTGATATTGCTCAAGTTTTGAGGCGCTAAAAACAGGCAGTCTGGCTAGGGGTTTTATCATGTACACAGGCAGTTGCATCGATGACTGAATTAGAGAAGAAAAAACGCCAAAGCCGTTATCGCGGCGATCTGCTGGTTGCCCTTGCCACGGCTGTCTCACTGTGGGTGGCCGGCGTATATTTTAAACTGTTTGCCTACCTGCATGATGCCGCCAATGCCTATGATCGCTGGATGGATGATGAGATTTTTGCAGCACTGCTGTTCCTGTCGCTGGCAGCAGCCTGGTTCGGCTACCGGCGCTGGCAAGAGGCGGAGCAATCGATCCGCCGGGAGAAGAAGACCGAATCATTTATTCGGGATATAGCCGATCATACAGCCGATGTCTTGTGGGTAGGCAACCTGAGTCTGAGCGAGATCTATTTTATCAGTCCCGCATACGAAACGGTTTGGGGACGCTCCTGCAGCTCTCTGTATGCCGCACCGCATACATGGCTGGATGCGGTGCATCCCGATGACAGGCAACGTATTGAACGGGCCTTTGTGCAGCAATCCGATGTGCGCGGGCATGAAGAGGAGTTCAGGATCATCCTGCCTGACGGATCGATCCGCTGGATACTCAACCGCTCTTTTCCGGCTCTGGATGAGGCGGGAAAAGCCTGCCGGCTGGCCGGTGTGGCCAAGGATATTACCCGGAGAAAACATTCGGACATAGCATTACATGAGAGCGAGAAACGCTTGCAATCGATTCTGGATAATACGACAGCCGTGATGTACCTCAAAGACCTGGAAGGCAGATATGTGCTGGTGAACAGGGAGTGGGCAAAACGGTTTAACGTTACTGAATCGTGGATGGTTGGCAAAACCGATTACGACGTGTTTCCGCAAGAGGTAGCAGATGCCTTTTTGCAGAATGACAAGCAGGTGCTCAAAGAGAATCGTGCCCTCGAGATGGAAGAGTATGCGCCGCTTGGCGGTGACATGCGTACCTATATCTCGGTCAAGTTTCCACTCGCCGATGAAAACGGAGATGTCTACGGCACAGGTGGCATATCGGCCGATATCAGCGAGCGCAAGAGGGCTGAGACAGAGCTGCTTGAGAGCCGGGCCCGCTTCTCTGGTATCGTTGAAATGGCCGCCGATGCCATTGTCTCGATCAATGCAGAGCAGCGGGTAGTCCTGTTTAATAAAGCGGCCGAGGCGATGTTTGGTATCACGGCAGCCGAGATGATAGGAAAGTCTATCGAAAGGCTGATGCCGCAACGATTTCATGCATCTCACAGCCGGATTGTTGCAGCTTACTGTAGTGAAGAGGATTCAGCGCCTATGCACAGGCGAGCCGGTATATTTGGGCTACGCGCCAGCGGTGAGGAGTTCCCGCTGGAAACGTCGATTTCCAAACAGGGGATCGGAGATGAAGTGGTCATGACGGTCATGATGCGCGATCTCTCCGAACAGGTGAAAGCCGAGGCCCAGCAGCGCAAGCTGCTCAAGGCGATCGGTGAGGCCGGCGAGGCAATTATCATTACCGATCGCAATGCGGTGATCGAATATGTGAACCCGGCATTTGTCGAGATCACCGGATACAGTGCTGATGAGGCGATCGGTAATACGCCGGCGTTGTTGAAAAGCGAGGCTCAGGATCCGCATTTTTATGAACAGATGTGGCAGACCATCACTGCCGGCAGTGTCTGGCACGGTACACTGATTGACCGGCGCAAGGACGGCAGCTTTTATCCCGCACTGATGAGTGTGGCACCGATTCATGATGATGCCGGTGCGATCACCCATTTTGTATCGCTGCAGCAGGATATGAGCGAGTACAAGAAGCTGGAAGATCAGT
Source organism: Zetaproteobacteria bacterium CG_4_9_14_3_um_filter_54_145 (assembly GCA_002791575.1). Lineage (GTDB taxonomy): Bacteria > Pseudomonadota > Zetaproteobacteria > Mariprofundales > Mariprofundaceae > Mariprofundus. Next base: position 12,698 of record PFXI01000048.1, read on the forward strand.
TCCTGCAGGCGCAGAAGATGGAGGCGATCGGCACACTGGTCGGCGGCATCGCCCACGACTTCAATAACATGCTGGCAGCGATCCAGGGCAATCTGTTTCTGGCTAAGAGAAAAGTGAATGATCCGCTGGCTGTGACCGAGAATCTCGAAAATATGGAGCGAGTGAGCCACCGTGCGGCCGAGATCGTACGCCAGCTGCTTACCTTCGCACGTAAGGGCAGTGTTACGATGCACAGCCTCCCGCTCAATGCCTTTATCAAGGAGGGATTGAAGCTGGCACAGAGTGCGATCCCGGATAATATCAGCACTGTCAGTGATATCAGCGGGCAGCCGATGGTGATGACGGGCGATGCCACGCAGTTGCAGCAGGTGGTCATGAATCTGATCAATAATGCGCGCGATGCTGTCGAGGATACAGAAAACCCCTGTATTAACATATCCCTGACATTGTATGAAGCCGATGCAGACTTCCTGCGCAAACATCCGGATCTCAGTGAGGGGGAGTTTGCCCATCTGAGCGTGGCGGATAATGGCAGTGGCATTCCGGCCGAGTTACTTGATAAGGTGTTTGAACCATTTTTTACAACCAAGAGTGTGGGCAAGGGCACGGGGCTTGGTCTGGCCATGGCCTTTGGTGCTGTACAGCGGCATGGCGGTGCGCTGGAAGTTGATAGTGCGCCAGGTGAGGACACTACCGTGCATGTCTATCTGCCGGTTCGGCATGAGCGCAGGCAGGAGAGCAGAGAAGTAGAGCAGCAGAGTGTTGCCGGTCAGGGTGAAATGATCCTGTTGGTGGATGATGAAGTGATGATTCTGGGAACAGTCGGTGAGGTGTTAAGGAAACTCGGCTATCGGGTAGTTGAGCGCACAAACGGCCAGACCGCCCTTGATTACTATCAAGAGCATCGCCATGAGATCGCCATTGTCATCTCCGATGTGTTGATGCCGGTGTTGGGCGGCATTGAGCTGCTGCAGGGGATCCGCAAGCTGGAGAGTCGTGTGCCGGTGATCCTGATGACCGGTTATGATGCTTCCGGTCGTGCTGAAGAGATCGAGCATGTTGAACATTGTACATTGCTCGATAAGCCGGTGGCCATTACCGAGTTGAGCCGGCTGATCAGGGAGATGATTCAGTCAGCATAAATGATGTCAGGGAGAGGCTGAAAAGTTTGCACATCCCCGCATGGTATGAATGGCCTGAAGTCGCACGCATATTTTTTTCAGAACACCGTTAGCTTTTCTCCATAGGGAACAGGGCGTATTGTTCCGGCATGGGTGAGAGGAGAAGGGTGCAATGATGCCAAAAGCCGTACTGCTAGACCGCGACGGGGTTATCAATTTCGATTCGCCCGATTATATCCTTGCGCCGGATCAGTGGCTGCCGGTGCCCGGCTCGCTGGCGGCGATTGCACGTCTGCATGCTGCCGGTATTGCTGTGGCGATCGTCAGCAATCAATCGGGGTTGGGGCGCGGCATGATGGACCAGCACGCCTTCAATGCCATTCACGGCAAAATGATGCTGGCTATCGAGCAGGCCGGCGGCTTTATTTCGCATGTCGCCTACTGCCCGCACGGGCCGGATGATCACTGTCATTGCCGCAAACCGAAGCCCGGCATGGTGCTGGACTCGCTGGCCGCACTGGGTTTGTCCGACAAGCCTGAAAATGTACTGTTTATTGGTGATTCCATCCGTGATGTGGAGGCAGCTAGTGCTGCACATGTGCCTGCCATGCTGGTGCAGAGTGGTTATGGCGATAGTGAAAAAATTCTGCAGCAGTCGCGGCTCTTGCAGCCGGATATCGCCTGCTGCGCGGATCTGGCCGCCGCGGTGAATATGATACTGGGAGATCAATGCTGATGCTGATGATCCGATCCGCACTGTTTAATCTCTGTTTTATGCTGTTAACGCCGTTGTTCTCGTTGCTGGTTATCCTGTTTCGCCCGTTCGGCTTTCGGGCCTCTTGGCTGTGGGCACGGATGTGGTCCAAAACGACATTCATGCTGCTGCGGCTGCTCTGCGGTATTCGTATTGTCATTGAGGGCAAAGAGCATATGCCGGATCACGCCTGTGTGGTGGTGGCCAAGCATCAGTCGGCAGCCGAAACCGTGGCCATGCCGATTCTGGTTCCCCCCTATACCTGGGTATTGAAACGTGAGTTATTCAATATTCCTTTTTTCGGCTGGGCGCTGGCACTGATGGGTACAATCGGTATTCGACGCGGATCGCCGCGTGAGGCCATCAAGCAGGTGATGCAGGATGGCTCGGCCATGTTGGAGCAGGGGCGCTGGGTGGTCATCTTTCCGGAAGGCACACGCGCAGCAGTGGGTACCACCGGCAACTATCAGCCCGGTGGCATCATCCTGGCGCAGAAGGCGAAGGCCGGCATCCTGCCTTTGGCGCACAATGCAGGAGCCTTATGGCCGAAACGCGGTTTTATCAAGCGGCCGGGTATCATCACTTTCCGTTTTCTACCCTATATTCCGGCGGAAGAGGTGACAGGTATCCGACGCGCTGAGCTGATGCAGCGTCTGCAGGCCGATATTGAGGCGGCTACCCGCGAGTTGGGCGGTTAAATCCCTTCCGGTGCTGCCCATGTGATCAGCTCCCGATTGTTACGCCGGCAGTTTTTCTCTGCGTTAAACGCATTTTATGTCGATGGGTGGAAGCCTTTACGGCTTCACTGACTTGTCGCTGCTGCTCTTCTCCGCTTCGATACCGGTTTCTGATTCGGCCTCGACGATGACAGCCTCTTCGGCGTCGGTCTCCGATGCGTCATCCCACGCTTCACCTGCCGCTGCTTCTTCAATCACTTCGGGCACGAGCGCGGTTGCATCCGGCCAGTCGGCAAATGGGAAGGGACGCGTCTCGCTATTGAAGGTCAGATAACAGAGAATCTGATAGACGAAGGTGGCCAGCTGGCCACCGAAGGCGAGCAGTCGGGCATTGGTGTTGCCGGTAAACAGTAGCCAGAGACATTGGGCTACAACCACGGCCAGCAGTACAAAGCGCGATACGGCATAGACAATGCCGAACAGGGCCATAAACAGCAGCCGCAGCCATACATTGGTATCTGTTACGTGATCTTTCAGCTCTTCATTCATAGCTCTCTCCATTTGTCTGTCAATTCAACAGCGGCGCAATGATCAGTAATACGATGGCCATCACACTATCAGGATGTTCATCGCAGGAGCCGAGGCATCCTGCAACGGGTTGCCAACTGCATCGCCAACGATCACGGCCTTGTGTACACGCTAACCCTTGCCGCCCTGATTGCCTTTTTCCACATATTTTTTTGGCATTGTCCCATGCGCCGCGAGCGTGATGCTCAGTGTAATAAAAAAGGCGGTCGATTGCTCAACCGCCTTTCTGTTATGAAGTGGCGCGGGGGTGATGCATGTCGCTTACAGTTCACCCTTATAACGGGCGATGGAATCGACGATCTCTTTTCTGGCCGCCTCGGCCTTGCCCCAGCCGGTCACTTTCACCCATTTATTGGGCTCCAGATCTTTGTAGTGTTCGAAAAAGTGGCAGATCTGGTTGAGCAGGAATGGGTCCACATCTTCCAGGCACTTTACGTTATCAAATGACGGCTTCAGTTTTGATACCGGTACAGCCAGAACCTTGGCATCCATACCCGCTTCGTCTTCCATATGCAGTACCGCGATCGGACGGCAGCGCACGACGCAGCCGGTAATCAGCGAGAACTTGGAGATCACCATAACATCTACCGGATCGCCATCCTCCGACAGTGAGTTTGGCATAAAACCGTAATTGCACGGATAGTGCATCGCTGTATGCATGAAGCGGTCGACAAAGAATGCACCCGATTCCTTATCCAGCTCATATTTTACCGGATCGGCATGCTGAGGCACTTCGATGATGACATTGATGTCATCAGGCGGATTCTCGCCGGCAGGAATTTTGCTGATATCCATGTTGTTTCCCCTCTGGTGTGATAAAAGGCAATTGTAGACTTGATTGCTTCATGCACAAGCAGCAAAGCTGCTGGCGGATTGGTCTGCATGGAAACAGCGGCTCTCTTCTGCCATGGCTATTCTGGCGTGTTGATGAGGTTGTATGATGATGCACTGCGTCCCATAAACATGGGATAGGTCTGCCCACAGCCACTGCTAGATTTTGTCAGTGGAGGTGTTTTATGCCGTCACAGTCGCTTCAAAAACGCTTGCAACAGATTCAGCGCCGCCTCGGCCTGCGGGCAGATGGCCTGCTCGGGCCGGATACCCTCTCCCGAATCGAGGCTTTGATCGATCAGTCGAATTCCCCGCAGGCGGCTGAACCATCTCGGCAACAACATGATGATCAGCTGACCTGCTCACGCACAGGCTTACAGCAGATTGCCCGCTTTGAAATATCTTCCGATGCCTACTATCGCCGCTTTCTGTCACACCCCACATGGCCGAAGGGGCAGAGCGGCATCACCATCGGCATCGGTTATGATCTGGGTTACCAAACACCTGCCCGCATGCGCAAGGATTGGCAGGGGCTGCTGGCCGATGCCGATCTGGAACGGCTGGTGATGGTGGTCGGCCTAAAGGGGCGCGCGGCATCGGCTGCAGTTGCCACTGTTGCCGATATCACCATCCCGCTGGTTGCCGCCAATCAGGTCTATTATACCGCCACGCTGCCGGAGTATGCGGCGCGCACGCGCAAGGCCTATCCGGGGGTGGAATTGCTGCCGGCCGATGCGCAGGCGATGCTGCTGTCGCTGGTTTATAATCGCGGCACGTCATTCAGTGGCCGCCGGCGCAGGGAGATGAAGGCGATTGTGCCGCTGGTTGCGGCAGCTGATCTGGCCGCTATCGCAGCACAAATCCGCGCGATGAAACGGCTCTGGGGCAGTGAGCTCTCCGGCCTGCGCAAACGCCGTGATATCGAGGCGAAGCTCATTGAGCAAGCCGACAGGGATTATGCCCCCGATGAGCTGATCTACGTCTAGGTTTGCACATAAATAGGCATCGCCCAACAGCCATGCGAATCAGACGAAGCTCAATTGATTGAGAAATAACGCCATGTCTGACTCAGGGATACAATTCATCCAATGGTAGTTCCGGCCAAATTCGGACAGTCGATGTGCCTCTTAGTTCGAGTTCCGCATAGCTCCCCATGCCGGACAAAACAGGGCACCATTGGAATGAGGTGGTCATTATATAATACCGAACGGCAATTTCCGGCCAAACCCGGACATTCAGAAATCCTTCTTATTCCATAAGGATTACATGATACGAGGCCAACGAAACCAGAAAGTTTGAGTGCCTCCTACCGGAATCAACCATAATGCTAAGCCGAGGCTTCCCCGATTATCTTCACCTATTAATGAACCATCACTGCCGATAGATAATCGAAATGTACTACTCGCCTGATATCCGCCAAATCCATCTACGGTTGACTCATTAACGGTTGGAAAAATAATTTTTCCTTTTTCTATATCCCAATCACCGTTCTCCCTTAAAAGTTTTCTAGTAAGAACAGTGGCATTAGTTCTTATTGCATGAAGTTCTATTACTGCATTATCAATACATTTTATTTTTACTGTTTTAATAGATTCAAGGTCTTGCACGTATTTAACGTTCATGCCAAACCGATAGGCTAAGAATGGAGACCCACCTTTCGGCGAATAAGTCGAAGAGCCATAATTACGGTATTCACCACTTAGTTGCTCGCACAAATCTGAAGGTTGCGTAACGAGGGTCCAATCACTGGGCTTCTTATTATCTATTCCAGTTAATGTGCTACACCCCAGCAAACAAATTGTCGTTATAACTAGGAGCAATAAATTTCTCATGACTAGTAGGTAATTAGGGAAATATGAGCATTTGATGTTCAATATATTCCCCTCCATAAGCTGTCAAAATATTCTAGATGATGAATGTCCGCTTTGGGTCGGTTACAGTCATTCATGATTGTCTTTAAATCTAAAATCAAATTTGCCTGGGCTGGCGATGCCAAGCTCAACCCATTTGCCATTGACCAACACTTCGGGATGTTCGCTTTTTGGTTTCTTTTCGTACCACTGTCCTTGTACCCAATACTCAACTTTTCCAGAGACATAATATCTTACTTCTGCTTGCCCATCACGATTCCAGTCAAATACCTCACCTGATCTTTCACCGTTCTCATTCAAGGTTGTATAAGACACCACTGCTAAATATCCCTTACCTTGAGTGTCTGAAACTGAAACGATGGAATTGTTAGATGTGTCTGAAAGAGATATGTCCTTCTCATCAATCAAAATTATTCGATTATTTCCGATGATCAACATTTTGTTTGCATCTGGGTCATTCGGTGCATAGGCATAATATTTGCCAAAGCGAAACCCAATAGCATTTTTATACCAAGGATATGCTTCTATGGCATTTGTTTTTATTTCTGGAGGAAGATCTCTAGTTATGTCACTCACAAGAGGCAGTTCAGGAGTAATAGCCACTGCTGAAATAAACCCACCACAAAACAATGTGGCCATAATCAAAAGCAGAAAGATTTTATTTTTCATAACACTGCTGTCCGGTTAAAGATTTCGCAGTAATAAAGTAGGCCTGAATTCCCAACGTTTATGGTATATTTGTAGTTATCTAGACAGCAAAT
>PFXI01000120.1 GCA_002791575.1 Zetaproteobacteria bacterium CG_4_9_14_3_um_filter_54_145
GCGATCTACTTTCACTTGGGTGCTTTGGACCTGTATCCGGCACCCAATCAGGCAGGTTCGACTTGTGCTGCCCACACAACTTCGTGAAGCGCCTGATAAATATGTCGAAGCCGAAAATGCCAAGCTCGTGCAGGCGGGCGAAAAACCACGCTCACTGGGCAGCACCGAAATGGGACGCGTCATCGCTGCCTCCAACGGGCTGGTCGACGGCACAACGATTCAGATACCGACAACCGGCTATCATACGATGGAGGAGTCGGTAGCTATAGCATCGGTGGATGCGTTCATACAGATGCTGAGCATGCTCTCGGATGATTAACCTCAATGAATCCACAGCATTCTGAAACTGTGATCTGCCTCATGGGAAGAGCTTGTCACTTATGAAGCATGCAGAGCATGATCTCTATCGCGTCAACCATGCAGGACCAGTGCAAACCTGCCATCACTGCTCCGCTCTCTCTGATTAAGCCGTTGCGTATCAAATACCTGCTACTGGCTCTGCTGCTCCTGCTGCTCGGCTGGCATGTCCGGGCATTCACGCAGGTGCTTGAGCTGCGCAGCTCAAACCCGGAGATGAGTGCCTTCATGGAGCAGGCGCTGGAGAGCAGGCAGGAGAAAAATCCGCAAGCGAAACTGCAACATCACCCCGTTGCATACAAACGTATCGCCACAAACCTGAAACGCGCCGTGATTGCCGCCGAGGACGCCTCCTTTGTCGATCACAACGGTTTTGATCTGGACGGTATCCAGCTGGCCATGGAAAAAAATCTGAAAGCGGGCCATATCACTGCCGGCGGCTCGACCATTTCGCAGCAACTGGCCAAAAACCTCTTTCTCTCGGGCGAACGTACACTGCTGCGCAAGGCTGAGGAGAGCGTCTACACCTTGATGCTCGAAGCCACGCTCTCCAAGCAGCGCATTCTCGAGCTCTACCTGAACTACGCCGAATGGGGCAATGGTATCTACGGGGCTGAGGCTGCTGCCCGCCACTACTACGGCATTCCCGCCTCGATGATTTCACCATGGCAGGCCGCCCGCCTGGCCGCGATTCTGCCCAACCCCCGCTACTACGATGGCCGACGCACCGACTGGATCACGCAAAAATCGAAAAGCATCCGCCGCTATATGCCGATGGTGCGCATTCCCCGCTAACTGATCTCACCACAAAAGCTTGAGCAAAACCAGTGAAGCAGTGATATTGCATCTATATTGATGCCGGAGGATATGATCATGAGTACCTCTAAATTACTGATTCGCCCGATGCAGCGTGAAGAGCTGGATCTTGCTCTCGCCTGGGCTGCCGCTGAAGGGTGGAATCCGGGGCTGGATGATGCAGTCCCTTTTTACGCAGCCGACCCGCAAGGTTTCCTGATCGGCCTGCTCGATAATGAGCCGGTAGCGATGATCTCGGCCGTCACCTATGGCACCGGCTTCGCATTCATGGGCTTTTATATTGTCCGCCCGGACTGTCGCGGCCGCAGCTATGACTGGCAGATTTGGCAGGCTGCCACAGCCAGACTGGCCGGCCGCAATATCGGACTAGATGGCGTGGTGGATCAGCAGGATAACTACAAAAAATCGGGTTTTGTGCTGGCACAGCGAAATATCCGCTACCAGTGGTGCGGCCAGCCCCTCTCATCACCACCACCACTGCCCGGGGGAGCCTCACTTATCCCGCTTGATGCGGTGGCTTTCAGCACTCTCAGGCAATATGACCGCGCTTTTTTTGCCGATGATCGCACCAACTTCTTACGCAGCTGGATTGCGCAGCCTCACTGCACGGCAATGGCTGTGCAACAGGGTGATGACCTGCTCGGCTATGGCGTCATCAGGGCCTGCCGCGAAGGATTCAAGATCGGCCCGCTGTTTGCCGATACACCGGCGATTGCAGCTAGCCTGTTTTCCGCACTCAGCAGCAAGGTCGCTACACCGGTGTTTCTGGATGTGCCGGAGTGCAATGCGGCCGCCGTGGCACTGGCGGAGAGCCACGGCATGCAGCGGGTGTTCGAAACCGCCCGTATGTACACGCAAACAGCGCCGGAGTTATCGCTGCAGCGCACCTATGGCATCACCAGTTTCGAACTCGGTTGAGCCGGAAGCGTTAGCCCCTATCCATTGATAGCGATCGGCGGACACCGCCAGTGTCATACCGCTTGGCCTGCTGCAGCTGTCGCAGTAAGCTGACGCGATGAAAACGCTAATCCTGATCCGCCATGCCAAATCCGACTGGGATCACCCTGAAGCCAGCGATTATGAGCGCACGCTCAACAAACGCGGCCTGCATGATGCTCCGGAGATGGGGCACCGGTTGGCCGGGCGCAAGCTGCTTCCGGAGCTGTTTACCGCCAGCACGGCTGTGCGGGCGCGCATGACGGCAGAGCTGATAGCCCGGGCCATGGGCTACCCTGAAGCGCAGCTGCTCTGGCGCGATGAGCTCTATCTGGCAGCACCGGCCACGATGCTGGATATCATACGCAGCACCCCCGATACGGTCGGCACGCTGGCCCTGCTGGCCCATAATCCCGGTATCAGTGAACTGGTCGAGCGCCTTACCCGCCAGCCGTTTGAAAATATACCGACTGCCGGCGTGGTCACGCTGACTGCCCAGATCGATCACTGGCGCGAGGCCGGACAGCGCTGGCAGATGCAGGATTTCGATTTCCCGAAGCATTTGCAGTAACACATCAGCTCCCTACACTGCGGCCATGTACAGTGATAAATTAAAAACATTCCTGCCTGCCCTGCTGCTGGCACTGGCCGGCTTTGTACTCGCCTACCAGTTTGTCGATCCTGCTCCCCCATCCAGCCTGAGCATTGCTGCCGGCCAGCCGGGCGGCGCTTACTACAGCTTTGCCGAACAGCTGCGCGACAGACTCGCACCTCAGGGCATTACACTGCAGATCCGGCAGAGTGCAGGCTCTCTGGACAATATCAAACGACTCGAACAGGGCACGGCCGACATCGGCTATGTGCAGAGCGGTCTGACTGGTGCCGACAGCACACTGGAATCGCTGGGCAGCATGTATTATGAACCACTATGGATATTCCTCGCACCCGGTGTCGATGACCGCCTGCTCCGCGATATGCAGGGACTGCGCCTGGCGGTAGGGCAGGCAGGCAGCGGCACCTATGCACTGACATCGATGCTGCTGGCGGAAAAGGCCATCAACACACACAATGCCACCTGGCTGCAACTATCGGATCGGGATGCCGCCGATGCACTGCTGGACGGCAAGGCCGATGTTGCCTTCATGGTAGGTGCGGCAACAGCCGGTGCCATTGCACGGCTGGCAGCAACTCCCGGCATCCGCTTGATGCCCTTGCTGCGCGCCGAGGCATATGCCAGACGGCACCGCACCATTACCGCACTGACACTGCCGCGCGGCACACTCAATCCGGCGGCCGATATGCCCTCGACTGACACCACCATGCTGGCCGCAGCCGCCACACTGCTGATCAATCCATCGCTACACCCCGCCTTGCAGGATCTGCTGCTGCAGGCGGCAGTTGCCACGCACGATAAAAGCAGCCTGTTTACAACTGCCGGCCGCTTCCCCTCTCCCGGCCTCTCCGGCCAGCCGCTGAGTCTGTCGGCCAGCCGCTATTACAAGTCAGGACCGACATTTCTGCAGCGTTACCTCCCGTTCTGGGCCGCCACGCTGGTGGATCGGCTGAAGCTGATGTTGCTACCATTTCTCGCGCTGCTCGTGCCACTGTTTAAATTGATGCCGCCGCTCTACCGCTGGCGGATTCGATCACGGATCTACCGCTGCTATGAGGATCTTACCCGCCTTGATCACTCCCTCAGACAGGCATTGCCGGCCGAGGAGCTGGACGGGCTGCTGGCGGAGCTGCACCTGATGGAAGAGGAAATTCGCAAAATCAATGTGCCTCTGTCTTATGCCGATGAGTTGTATGATTTGCGACTGCATCTGGCCATGGTTCGTGAGCAGGTTGAAAAGGTAAAAGGGTGAATATCGTGAACAAGCCGAACATAGAACTACTGGCTCCGGCCGGCACCATCAAAAACATGCGTTATGCCTTTGCATACGGTGCGGATGCCGTATATGCAGGCCAGCCGCGCTACAGCCTGCGCGTACGCAACAACGATTTTCAGCTGGATAATCTGCAGACAGGCATTGATGAAGCGCATGCGCTGGGCAAGAAATTCTTTGTTGCCAGCAACCTGCTGCCGCACAACAGCAAACTCAAACGCTATCTGGAGCACATGCAGCCGGTCATCGACATGCGACCAGATGCGCTGATTATGGCCGATCCCGGCCTGATTATGATGGTGCGCGAGCGCTGGCCTGAAATACCCGTTCACCTGTCGGTACAGGCCAATACCATGAACTGGGCGGCAGTGAAATTCTGGCAGTCGGTCGGCATATCGCGCATCATCCTGTCGCGCGAGCTGAGTCTCGATGAAGTGGAAGAGATTCGTCAGCGCTGCCCGGACATCGAACTGGAAGTGTTTGTGCATGGCGCCCTCTGCATGGCCTATTCCGGCCGCTGCCTGCTCTCCGGTTATTTTAACCATCGCGATGCCAATCAGGGTTCATGCACCAATGCATGCCGCTGGGAATACGGCATGGAGAAAGCCGCAGAAGATATCTCCGGTGACATTATTCCGATTCAGGTGATGGATGGTTTGAATGCGCAGCCGTTTGCCGAGACAGGCAATGTCGAGCGCCACCCGCTTGCCGATAAGGTTTATACACTGACCGAATCGGGGCGTCCGGAGGATCAGAGTCCGATCTTCGAGGATGAGCACGGCACCTACATCATGAACTCGAAGGATCTGCGCGCCGTGCAGCATGTCGAGCGGCTGGTGAAAATCGGTGTCGACTCGCTGAAGATCGAGGGGCGAACCAAGTCCCATTATTATGTGGCTCGTACAGCACAGGTCTACCGGCAGGCGATTGATGATGCGCTGGCCGGCCGCGCTTTTGACGAATCATTGATGCACCAGCTCGATGGACTGGCCAATCGTGGCTATACCGATGCCTTCTACACACGCAAACGCGCCGCTGCCACGCAGAGCTATGAAACCGGCAATTCGAAGTTCGATGTGCAACGCTTTGTCGGAGAAGTGGTCGACTACCATGAGCAAACCGGCATGGCCGAAGTGGTGGTGAAAAACAAATTCTCCGTTGGCGATACAGTTGAGATGATGAATCCGGGCGGCAATTGCACCTTTACCGTCACCTCGATCAACGATGCCCGCTATGGCCACCCCATGCAGGTCGCTCCCGGCAGCGGTCATCAGGTACTTGTGCCCGTGCCGGTCAGGGCGGACAAACATGCCCTGCTGATGGTCAATCTGTAGCACTATGATAAACAAACTGAAACAGATATGGGTTCAGGCATCCGCCAGCCCGAAAGCATCGAAACAGCATGATGTGGCGCTGGCTGTTGCCGCCCTGATGACAGAGGTCATGCGCATGGATGGCAAACTGGATGCGGCAGAACAAAGCCACATCGTCAGCAAGCTGGAAACGCGATTCGCGCTCGGCAGCGCGGAAGTGCACCGCCTGATCGAGCAGGCAGGCCGGGAGACCGAGCAGGCACTGGATCTGCATCAGTTCACTTCCGTCGTGGTCAAATCCTTCTGCACAGAGGAGAGGATTCATATCCTCGTCGAGCTGTGGCAGGTGGCCATGGCCGACGGTCATATTGACCCCTATGAGGAGCAGCTGATCCGCCGCATTGCCGAGCTGCTCGGCTTGCATCACAGCCAGTTCATTCAGGCAAAGATTTCTGCCTCAGCGGGTTAAGGCGCAGTCGATCGCTTGCTCCTGCCGGAAACAAGCGTCTCCTCAATACTACTGTGCGGTTTCTATCCAGATAGAACCGGTCTCATCGGCATGATTCCGCGCTGTTGGCCAGAGCGGGAAGATTCGCCCGTCATCAATATTCCTGTGCACCAGATAGCGCTCAATAGCCTGTTGCGTATTCAGGATACGCTCTGATTCTTCTGCACTGAGTGCTGCACCGCTCCATTCGGGGCGCAACTCAATCACCATCGCAGGATTTTTACGCGCCTTGCCCACCACTTTCAACAAGCGGGTGCGCTCGTTCAGTGACAGGCGCTTGTTGTCACGCAGGCGGATACGTGTTTCCACATGGCCGCTTTTTGCATGCCTGAGTCCAACAGGGCCCGCATACTCCGACATACCACTGCGCAGCGCCTGCTGCAGCCCCTGCCCCAATATGTCGAGTGTCAACCCCGACCACGCTCCTGCCGCTGTATAGCTTAAAGCGGCCGTCAGCCGCTCATCCTGCAGGCCGTTCAACAGCTCCACCGTCTTATAACCGGTTCTGGCCAGCATCGGATCGGATGGGCTCTCCTGTCGCTCGAACAGTCCCCGTTTCAGACTGACGTTGACCGTAGCCAGCCACCTGTCCGGTGTCGGCAGTGAAGCAATCGATATTCTGGCCGACAAGCGGCCGCGAATCAGTTGCGGCATGCCTGATGCATGCATCCAGTCACGCAGAAAAAATGGCAGAGCATCATCAATATGTGCTGTACCGCGCAGGCGCGGATAGTCGGAAAACAGATCCCATTCACCATTCATGCTGAAGGGGTTGCCGCCGGCCGCCCCCTCTATCCGTGTAGCAGCCCATCTCTCTGGCTCAATATTCTGCATATCGACATTGATGCCATCGGCCCAGTTACTTTCTGCCCTGCCGATACTGAGCCGGCCATCCTGCCAGTGCAGCAGATCAATACGGCAGTGATTCTCCCTTAACGCCGCCATCCACCACGGCAGCAGGTTATCCTCTGCCGCATCGCTGCTGCCACCCTGCAGCGTTGCAGGCAACGGCTGCAGTGCTGCTACATAGTGCCAGTCGCGTGCCTCAATCAACTGAATATGTTGAAAATCCAACCCCATCCCCACCGGCCCGAACGTCGTCGTGACGTTCGCGGCCGACCAGATGCTGTCGCTGTGATTCAGCCGTACATCACGCGCCGCAGCCTTTCCCTGCATCTGCCACTGACCATGCCTGATCGTGACATCCACATTCAGGTTAGTGCTGCCGGCCAGACTCGTACCGCGTCCCTCATCCACCCTGAACGGCAATACTGCACGCAAGGCAGGCAAGGGCACATGCTGGCCGATGACGCTGAAATCGGATGCGATCGCCATCTGTTCATCCCGCTCGGCACTGCCCTGCAGGTGCCAGACAGTGGACCGCTCCTCTTTGCCTGGGGCCGTGATCAGGTCAAACGACAGCGGCCCACCCGCAGGCCAGCTACTGCGGCCATTGAGTCCGGGCAGCATCACCTTGCCATGCGGCAGTGACAGCGCCAGCATCATATTGTTGATTGTCATCTCGCCCGTACTGATCTGCCAGTGATCCGATCGCTCTGCATCCACCTGCAGGGATTGCGTGTCCAGCACCAGCCTGGAGTCATTCATCTCGGCACTGTCGATATCCATACGTTTCATGGCCGTATTAAACAACGCATTTTCATAGTGTATCTTACTCCAGTACCAGGCCTGCATCTGATCCGCTACATAGGTTATATCGTACAGTGTGCCGCGCTCGCTATTGATCAGCCATGCGCCGGGTTTGCCCTGCCAGTGCAGCGTGCCATCGAAATGGCCGGCGTTGAGTTGACGGCCGGCCAGACGCGGCAGCAGCCCCGACCAGGGACGCAAAGGCCATGCCGCAGCATCCATATCAATCTGCCACTGCCCGGCGGTTTCGCTGGCGCGCCATGCCAGCTGCTGGCGACGGGTCGTGCCGGCCGCTGACAGCAGCCGGATTTCGCCCTCGATGCTGCTGCTCCCCTCCTGATCGGCGGTAGCGGATGTCGTTTCCCAGCTCACGGCCCCTGACAGTTTACCATCAATGGTATTGAGCCCGACGCCGGTCGTTAGCAGAGCTGCATCCAGCTGTTGCCAGCTGCTCTTGCCGCGGCTCTGATCTGCTGTGCGTGACCATGCAGCCTGCAACAGACCGCCGCGCAACCTGGCTGCGGCGGTAAACTCCCGCATATCCGCACGACTGCTCAGATCAAAAGAGAGATCACTGAATGCCAGTGGTGGTTGTCCCCGTGGTCCGGCATACAACGTCACTTTGGCATCGCGCAGACTGAATGCGCGGGTCGCCTGCCACAGCTGTAACAGGCGTGGCTCGTGCAGCCATGCGCTCTCCCCCTCTGTCATATACAGCGTCATCTCGACACCGCTGACGGTCACATCCCCGACACGCGGATGCGCCCCGGTTAACAGGCGCGGGTTGGCATGCACAAGTATGTGCCTGATCGCCAGGCTCTCCCCGTCACGGTGCAGACGAATATCCTTCAGGACCAGGCCGTTGCGCAACAGATGATAGCGCACATTACCGATCTCGACGCCGGCATCCCTGCCCCACTGCTGGATCAGCTCTTCCGCCTGAAGCTGTGCATGCTGTTGTACCGACAGGTGGATGCCGATGCCCGACAGCGCCAGCATGGCAATGGCAGCCAGATACCAGCGCGCGCCGGCCGGAAACAGGCCGACCGGATGGCGGAACAGCTGCCCGTGCTTCAGTGCACTACCTGCATGCGGCTATGGGTCGATATCACAGGCGCTGCTGCAGTTGCTCAATCACCGACGGATCTTCCAGCGTGGAGACATCCTGAGTGACTTCCCGGCCCGCCGCGATATCGCGCAACAAACGTCGCATGATCTTTCCCGAACGTGTTTTCGGCAGGCTGGCGGCAAAGCGGATATCATCGGGTCTGGCGATGGCACCAATCTCCCTGGTCACATGCGCGCGCAGTGCTGCAACGAGCTCCTCCGTTGCACCACCCTTGAGCACGACAAAGGCACAAATAGCCTCGCCCTTGATCTCATCGGGGCGACCAACCACAGCCGCCTCGGCAACCGCTGCATGTGAAGACAGCGCCGACTCGATCTCCATCGTGCCCAGACGGTGGCCTGAGACATTCAATACATCATCCACCCGCCCCATAATCCAGCAGTAACCGTCTTTATCTATACGCGCGCCGTCACCGGCAAAATAGTAGCGACTATCGAATTTGCGCCAGTAGGTATCGAGATAGCGCTGCTTGTCACCCCAGATACCGCGCAACATCGATGGCCATGGCTGCTTGATCACCAGCAGGCCGCCGCCTTCGAGAACGGTTGTACCATTCTCATCGACCACAGCCGCCTCAATACCGGGCAACGGCAAGGTGGCCGAGCCCGGTTTGGTCGGTGTGGCAAACGGCAGTGGTGCAATCATGTGGCCACCTGTTTCCGTCTGCCACCAGGTATCAACAATCGGGCAGCGCTCTTTTCCGATCACCCGATGATACCACATCCATGCTTCCGGATTGATCGGCTCACCCACTGTACCCAGCACACGCAAGGCGGAGAGATCATATTTGGCCGGCCACTCATCACCGGCCTTGATCAATGCACGAATGGCTGTCGGAGCCGTATAAAAGACAGTAACACCATGATCGGCACATATTTTCCACATACGACCGGGATCAGGGAAGGTAGGCACACCTTCATACATCAGCGTCGTGCCGCCACAACAGAGCGGCCCATAGACGGAATAGGTATGGCCGGTGATCCAGCCGACATCGGCCGTACACCAGAATACATCGTGCTGCGGCTTGAAATCAAAGCTCCAGAACATCGTCAGTCGCGCCCAGAGCAGGTATCCGGCTGTCGAATGCAGGATGCCCTTGGGTTGGCCGGTAGAGCCGGAGGTATAGAGAATAAACAGCGGGTGTTCGGCCTCAACCATGAGCGGTGCGCAGGTTGCCGGCTGCATGCGCAGCGCCTGATGCCAGTCGATATCACGCCCGGCGACTCTTTCCACATCAATGCCGGCATGCGCGACCACCAGTACATGACGCACCGTGTGTTTCCCTTCAGCCAGCGCCTGATCGACATTCGGCTTGAGCGCATGCACAGCACCGCGCCGGCTGCCGCCATCGGCCGTGATCACCAGCTTCGCACCGGCATCATCAATGCGATCACGCAGTGCCTGCGGAGAAAAAGCACCGAACACCACCGAATGAATAGCGCCGATACGCGTACACGCCAGCATGGCAATTGCGGCTTCAGGAATCATCGGCATATAAATTACCACCCGGTCACCTGACGCAATGCCCAGCTCGCGCATGGCATTGGCAGCCCTGCACACATCGGCCAGCAGGTCGGCATAGGAGATCCTGCGCACCACCCCGGCTTCACCTTCCCAGATAATCGCCATACGCTCACCCAGCCCGGCATCCACATGGCGATCCAGACAGTTTTCCGACAGGTTCAGTTTGCCTTCCTCAAACCAGCGGTAAAACGGCGCCTGCTCACGATTAAGTACGCGCGAAAATGGTTTTTGCCACAGCAGGTGTTCCCGAGCCAGCTCCCGCCACGTGCCATCGAAATCTTCGCTGAAACGCCCGCGCAAGGCATGATAGGCAGCCAGCGAAGGGATATTGCCTGTATGGCCTGCAGGAGGATCAAAGGTACGGTTTTCCTGCAGTGTACTGTCAATCGTTTTGGGCATGGCGGTTTCCTCCTGTTGCAGTTCTAGCATGAGCGCCAAATAACAACAACACCGCTCGTATTGTTCCCGCCTGCTCCTGTTGCCGCTAGCATGGCGACTATGCCCGATATTGTTGTCATCCATAGCAGTGTAGCCGACCAGGCTGATGCCTCCCGCCTGGCTGACGCACTGATCGGAGAGAAGCTGGTTGCATGCGTGCAGATCACGGCAGCCGCCACATCCGTCTACTGCTGGCAGGGTAGCACAGAACATGACACGGAGTGGCTGCTGAACATCAAAACAACCACTGCCGCCTGCCCGCGCGTAGTTGCATGGCTGGAAAAGAACCACCCGTACGAGACACCGGAGATCATCTGGTCGGTATATCACGCTACCGCCGCCTATGCCGACTGGGCGAGTGAAGCTGTTGCGTAATGAAAACGATTTTTCTCAGACTAACAGGACCACAGAGACACGCACGAACATGGAGTCCACATGATTGAAGTCACCTTTGCCGGCGCATTTATTGCCGGATTATTATCCTTTCTCTCCCCCTGCGTGCTGCCGCTGGTACCCGCTTACCTGTCATATATCTCCGGCGTGTCGGTCAACGAGTTGCGCCGCAAGGATGAGCCGAGCTCGCTCAAGCGGCATGCACTGGCCCAGTCGCTCTGGTTTATCGGTGGATTCAGTCTGGTATTTATTGCACTGGGGGCATCCGCCTCATTGATCGGCCAGTGGATGCTGACCCATATGGCCATCCTCGGAAAAGTGGCCGGTGCCATTATCGTGGTATTCGGCCTGCATTACACCGGTATTATCCGCATCCGGCTGCTGATGATGGATGCGCACTTCGATACCGGCGGCGTCAATGCCAAACACGGCACCGGCGCCATGCTGCTCGGAGCCGCCTTTGCCTTTGGCTGGACCCCCTGCATCGGCCCTATTCTGGGCGCGATTCTGGCCATTGCCGGCGCACAGGCTGAAATGATGCGCGGTATCCTGTTGCTGGCCGTCTACTCACTGGGGCTCGGTATCCCCTTCCTGCTGGCGGCACTGGCCACCGACAGTTTCCTGCGCTGGTCCCAGCACTTCAAAAGTCATTTCGCTCTGGTGGAGAAGTTCTCCGGCATCCTGTTAATCGCCGTTGGTGTGTTGATTTTCCTCGGCAGCTTCAGCGTTGTTTCCGCCTGGCTGATCGAGTGGTTTCCTGCCCTGGCCGATCTGGAGAGCAGCCTGACCCCCTGATTCTGCGGCGCGCCATTTATCTGACTGTTGACCGTCGCTGCATCTGGTGATTCAATATCATGCATGCAGAACAACCCGCAACAAGAACTGGAGATGCGCATCGAGTTACTGACAGAACACCTGTCTACGATTCGGCGCAATATGGAAAAGCTGATCGCCGATAATCATCGCATGCGTGAAGTCGTGCGCATTGCCGAAAGCGAGCTGCGCAAGCGCCGCGATCAGAGCCAGCAACGTGACCATGAACTGGAAAGTCTGCAAAATGCAAAACTCGAGGCCAAGGCCCGCGTTGAGCATGTGCTGGAAAAGGTGGATGAACTGTTATCCAACCAGGAGCAAACATCGTGAGTACCCCTGTCGAGATCACCCTGATGGGGCGCACCTTCTCCATTGTCTCCGATGAGGACCCCGCGCATGTGCAGGCAGCGGCCGAGCTGGTACAACAAAAAGTTGAAGAGTTGAGACAAATGGGCGCATCCGTCGCCTCCGACCGCCTGCTGGCGCTGGTCTCGTTGAATCTGGCCGGCGAGTTGCTGGCAGGTAAGGAAACAAAGATTGATGGTCTGGATACATTGCTTTCCAGCCTCGATCATGTAGTGTTACAAGCAGAAGGTTTAGCGAAAGCGCCCCTGCGTTGAGCGAATGGCGATCATGTTGCCTGAGCCGATACTTGTTGTCCGGGAGCCAAGCTACTTTGACTGTGTGCGTCCCCTTGCGGGATACCTGATGTCAGAGTGCTGCGCCCACCTCTTGTTAGAGGGTTCGACAACAGATTGCCGCAACGTCAGCGCGGGGGCGCCCAACCCTGTTTATCACCCGACTATCAGCACCGCTTGTGCACAACTCCCCGCATGACAGCTCCCGTTATCAATAAAAGTGCCCTGCGCCTGACTGCCCAATCGGCACGACAGCATCTGGGCTACGCCTTGCGCAGCCAATACTCACAAGCCGCAGGCCAGCGCCTCATCAGCCTGCTGGACTCTCTTATGCCTTCGAATGTGCTGGCTTATCGCTCCCTCTCCAATGAAGTTGATACCGCCACCCTGTTCCAACAGAGCAGCGCCCGGCTCTTCGCACCAGTGACGCACCACCATGAGCATATGGAGTGGCGGCAGGTTAGCGGCGATACGGTATGGCAGAAGGGAGTGTTCGGCGTGGATGAACCGGAGGCCGGCACATTGTGGTCAAAGGCATCGGGGCTGACGGTGCTCGTCTGTCCGCTGGTGGCATTTGACCGGCGCGGTAACCGACTGGGCATGGGAAAGGGTTGCTTTGATTTCTGGCTGGCCGAGCATCGCGGCGCACTTGATCGGGTGATCGGACTGGCATTCTCCTGTCAGGAGGTCCCTGAGGTCCCCGCTGAAGGGCATGATGTGCCAATGGATTGTATTATTACTGAAAAAGAGGTGATTAATGTCTGAACCGCTGAATATTCTGGTGATCGGCGATATTATCGGCAGAGCCGGACGCCGGGCTCTGGGCGAGCATTTACCGACATTAATCGATATGCACCGCATTGATTTTGTTGTTGCCAATGGTGAAAATCTGGCTCACGGCTTCGGTCTCAATGAGAGTGTTGCCTCCGAGATGTTCAAGATCGGCGTCAATGTACTGACCAACGGCAACCACTGCTGGGACCAGCGCGATTTTCTCGACCTTATTGATGAAGATGACCGCTTTGTTCGCCCGATGAACTTCACCGAATATGCTCCTGGTCGCGGCTGGACCGTGCAGGAAACCGGCATGGGCCACAAGATCGCGGTGATCAACCTGATCGGCCAGACCTTTATGGGCCCGTGGGATTGTCCGTTTGCAGCCGTGGACCGGGCGATGGATGAGATTCCCGATGATGTCAGCGCCGTTCTTGTCGACATGCATGCCGAAGCAACCAGTGAAAAGATGGGCATGGGCTGGTACATGGACGGGCGCGCCTCGTTTGTTTACGGCACCCACACGCATATTCCAACCTGCGATGAGATCATCCATGCATCGGGCACCGCCTACCAGTCCGATATCGGTATGACCGGCTCTTATCAGTCGATCATCGGCATGAAGGTGGAGGGCGCACTGACACGTATGGTGCAGCGTCTGCCGCAGCGTTTTGAAGCCGTGGAAAAAGGTGGTTCGGTGTTTGCCACCATGGTCAGTATCGATCCGATCACGCGCATGGCACTCTCGATCGAGCGCATTCACATCCCGCCGCACTGATTCCCGACCGCCTGCCTTCGGCCACATTTACTCATGCACCTGAGTGCGGCAAAGGTAGTATGGTTTTAAGCTTACTCTTCGGGACTAACCGCATGGGTGAAGTGTTGGACCTCATTATTTAGATCTACAACACATACCTCACCTGAAATCTGCCCCGGGAAAGATTGAACCCGGAACATGACTAGGTTATGGTCTTGTCCAGAATGCGGCTATTCAGAACAGGCTTGGTCGATGAACACATAGGGAGGGAGAATGGGCGAACATCTCGCCGACAACCCGATCGGCTACAAGCGGCCCAACAGACTGCTACCTCTCCTTATGCGCAAAACGGGCCTGCAAGGTTCAGAGCTGCTATTGCTTACGCTGGTGTTATTCGTGATCTGGTTTGCTGCCATCAGCGCCATCAGCCTTATTAAAAGTAGCTATGACCAAAGGATCGAAAATCAACTGACAACACTGCTGGAAAGTGCCGATCAGTCCCTTCACGTATGGAGTCATGACAGAAAAGCCATTGTAGAGAATCTGGCCAGTGACGAGGATCTTCTGGCCGCTACTTAAACCCTGCTTCAGTTGCCCAGGAACAAGCAGTCCCTGCTTATGGCTTCAGAGCAGACAGAGCTGCGAAAAATGTTTACCACCTTCCTGAAGGGCGGGAATTTGCGCGGCTTCTTTATCATCGACCATAATAATATAAGTCTGGCCTCGTCACGTGATATCAATGTGGGCAACATAAACCTGTTGGCAAAACAGCCCGATCTCATACGGCAAATGTGGCAGGGTAAAGTGGTGATTACCCGGGTGCAACGCTCTGATGTGCCGATGCCAAGGCAGAAGGCAATCGATGTGGGCACACGCGATCTGAATATGTTTATCGGCGCCCCAATCCGCAATAAAGATGGGCAGGCCATCGCGCTACTTACCTTGCGCATCGATCCAAACGAGACCCTGTTCGCACTTTTAAATCGTGCCCGGCCGGGCCAAACAGGCGAAGCCTATGTTTTCGACCACCAGGGACTGATGCTCAGCCCCAGCCGTTTCAGGGAAGATCTGATCAATCTGCATTTGATCAAGTCGAATCAGTCAAGTGTCGCACGGGTCTATATCCGCAATAACACACTCAAGCAGAATGACAGTTTAAATATCATGGCAGCCAGCGCCATTCGGGGAGTGCAGGGAGTCAATGTATCGGGCTATCCCGATTATCGCGGCAAAAAAGTAGTGGGCGCCTGGCAATGGGAAAGAGAGTTGGATCTCGGCCTTACGGTTGAGCAGGATTTCGACGAAGCGTACTCCGTGTTCTTTGAGATGAGCATGCTCATCTATGCCGCAGGCATTGTGGCAACTGTTGCAATGCTGTTGCTGGCATTGTTTTTCGGAAGAGGACGCAAGCAGGTTCAAGATACCCAGAATCGACTTGCTTCCGTAGTAGAGAATGCGGTGGACTGCATTGTCGTGATAAACCATCTTGGCCGGATTGAGAGTGTGAATCCGGCCGTGGAGAAGGTGTTTGGTTATCCGTCTGCGGAACTGGTCGGGAAGAACGTGAGCCTGCTCATGCCCGAGCCGCATCAAAGTGCGCATGATAGCTACATCTCGCGTTTCATGGCGACCGGAGAGGCGCATGTGATCGGAATTGGCCGAGAGGTGGAAGCTCTTCGCGCCGACGGGTCACTATTTCCGGCTGAGTTGACCATCAGCAAGTTTGAACTTGACACCGGCATCCATTTTGCAGGCACACTGCGCGATTTGACACCGCGCAAGCAGGCCGAGGCCGAACTTGAGGCTGAACGCAAATTCAGCGAACGGGTATTGGACTCCCTGGCCTCGCATGTCGCCGTGCTGGATGACTCGGGAGAGATCGTCTTTGCGAATCATGCATGGCGGTTTTTTTCCCGTGAAAACGGCCTGCCCGAAGAGCAGGACCCTGTCGGCATGAACTATATTCAGGTAACCAGACAGGCTATTGGGCAGGACTTAGGAGAAGAGGCGGATGAGGTGTATTCGCATCTCTCTGCCATGCTGGCCGGAACAAAGAGCTCTTTTAGTCTTGAGTACCCTTGCCATGCGCCAGACAGAAAACGCTGGTTCCAGATGCAGGCAAATTCTTTCGAATCTCGCGGCAAAACGATGATCGTGACCTCGCATATGGATATCACGGAGCGGCGACTGGCCGAAGAGATGCTTTTGAAGGAAAAACAGGATGTAGAGGAGTCAAACAGGACGCTTTCGATCACACAAAGAGCGTTGGTGCGAGGCAATATCGGCGAGTTCTGGGCCAATGTGCATACCGCAGCCATTCTCAGGGTGAATGACTGGGCGTGCGATTATCTAAAATACAGTCGGGAAGAGCTGTTGAATATGACCATTCCGGAGATCGCCCCCGAATTTCCTATGGCGGTGTTTCCCGAGACCATGGAGATGGTCCGGAAACAGGGGTGGCTCCGCCTGGAGTCGGTTCATCGGGCCAAGGATGGCACTATTATCCCTCTCGAATTCATTGTCGATTATGTGCAGGCAGCAGATGAGAAGGATGACATGATCATTGCATTCTCGCTCGACATAAGCGAACGCAAGCAAATTGAAGATGAACTGCGCATGATGTCACTTGTGGCCGCAGAGACCGATAACGGAGTGGTGGTTACCGGGCTTGATCAGAAGATCAAGTGGGTGAATCCCGGCTTCACCGAGATTACGGGCTATGCATTTGATGAGGTTGTTGGCAGGAAGCCTGGCGATTTCCTGCAGGGGCCGGAAACCGAACAAGATGCAGTCAGGCTTCTTGGTGAGGCGACAAGAAAACAAGAGCGCGCCCAGACCGATATCACCAACTATGGCAAGAACGGCGAGCCATACATTCTGCATATTGAGATCATGCCGGTTCGGAATGAGGCAGGTGAGGTCATTGAGTTCATCGCCCTGGAGAGCGATGTTACCGTGCAGCGTCTGGCTGAGAAGAAAATCAAAGAGGCGAAAGAGGAAGCTGAGGCTGCCAATCAGGCCAAATCTTTATTTCTGGCTACCATGAGCCACGAGATCAGAACACCACTCAACGGTGTGGTCGGCACCATTGATCTGCTCGGGCATACCAGACTTGATTCAAATCAGCGCGACATGGTCAGGACGGCGCGTGATTCCTCCCTGACCCTTATGGGCATCATCGATGACGTTCTTGATTTCTCGAAAATCGAAGCCGGCCGGTTCGAGCTTGACCATGCTCCAGTTTCCCTGCCGCGAGTAGTGGAGGGATGTGTTGAATCACTGCAGCCACTGGCGATGAAGAAAAATATCGAGCTACTAGTGTTTTGTGACCCTGCCATCCCCGAAGTGACGGGAGATTCGGTACGCCTGCGCCAAATTCTTTTCAACCTGACTGGCAATGCGATCAAGTTCTCTGCCGGTCTAAGTGGGCGACAGGGCAAGGTGATGGTGAGTGCGGTTCTGGAGAGCATGGAGAATCAGAACGCAACAATCCGTTTGTCAGTAAAGGACAACGGCATTGGTATGAGTGCCAATGCGCAGGAACAATTGTTCAAGCCCTTTGTGCAGGCGGAAAGCTCGACCATGCGTCGCTTTGGCGGTACTGGTCTTGGCCTTGCTATTTCAAAGCGCCTTGTTGAGATGATGGGGGGAAATATAGCACTGGAAAGCCGACCAGATGAGGGGGCCCTCTTCTCGGCGTCTCTCACCATGAAGAAGACATATGAGCAGAACGACATTCCAGCCGGTGAACTGGCCGGGTTGCAACTTTTGTTGGTGGAGGGTTACCCTGAAGCAATCCGTATTGTCGATTCCTATCTCCGTCATGCGGGAGCCGAGGTGACTTCAGCTGCGCCAGCAGATGCGATCAAAGGACTTGAAACACTTTTAGACAGCCAGGGTGAGCTGCTGCTGGTGATCGACAGTCAGGGCGAAGAGAAGCGCACAAAGCAAATGATGGTATCCATGCGGGCAATGGCAGCTGGAAGGAAGGAGCTTCGCTTCCTCATCATTGGCCGAGGCAGGCGACGGTATGTGCGGCCATCCGGAGAGGATGGTATGGCGATTGATATCAATGCCATGCGGCGAAGCACGCTGGTCAATGCGGTGGCCTCCCTGGCTGGACTTGAATCGCCGGATCTGGGAGATCAGCAACAGGATTATAGCTATATCGGCGAGCTTCCCACTAGGGAGGAAGCCAAAGCCGATGGGCGGCTTGTTCTTGTGGCCGAGGATAACGAGACCAACCGCAATGTCATTCGCCAGCAGTTAGCCATGCTGGGTTTTGTCGCAGAGATAGCTGAAAATGGTATGCAGGCGCTGGAGATGTGGAGAAAAGAGAAGTATGCATTGCTTCTCACTGACTGCCATATGCCCGGAATGGATGGTTACGAGTTAACACGCACAATTCGCGCCGAAGAGAGCGGTGACAGGCATACTCCCATCATTGCCATTACTGCGGATGCCTTAAAGGGAACGGCCGAAAAATGTCTGGCTGCGGGTATGGATGAATATGTGACCAAGCCCATGCAGCTTGAAGAGCTGAGCGATGTGATAAACAGGAGCCTGCCCGATCGTGAGATAGAAGCCCCAACCCTTGCAGAAGCGAGCCGTGAAAACCCTCAACAGGAAGCAGTAGATCATGAGACCTTGCCAACATTGCTCGGTGTAAATGATCCTGAAGTACTGAAGGGCTTTTATATCAACTTTATGGTCAGCTGTAAGGAGATAGTTGCGAAAGTTGGCACCGCTTATGCGAGTCACAATAGTGTGCAAGTGGGCATGCTGGCTCACAAGTTGAAATCATCGGCAAAAACATCGCCGCAAAGAGTGGCGTCACTTGGATACCTGTCAGTTCAAAACAATATTGGTAGCGGACATTCCACGCGTAAAGTGCTCCGAGCATG